>JAUVMS010000050.1 GCA_030600135.1 Hyphomicrobiales bacterium
GCGGCAGCAATTGAAGGGGAAACGGAAGTGTTCAGGGAGTATCGCGCGCGGCAGCAACGGGCCATGACCGGACAATGCGATGCCGTTGGATGGGGGCCGTCCACTGCATCAACAGCAGACTGAGGTGTCGTAGACTCCGAGCCGCCGCCAGTCGTACTCTTACTTGGTGACAGGCCCCAAAGGGAACTCAGCCGTGGCCAAGAACGTCAATCGAAGACTTGCCGCAATTCTGGCTGCCGACGTGGTCGGCTACAGCCGCCTTATGGGCGAGGACGAGGCGGGTACACTTGATGCGCTTCGGGCACACCGCGAGGCGATAATCGAGCCCAAGATTGCCGAGCACGAAGGACGCATCGTCAAGCTGATGGGTGACGGCCTGCTCGCCGAGTTCCCGAGCGCTGTTGAGGCAGTGCAGTGCGCCGTTGAAATTCAGCAGACGACGGCCGAACGCAATGCCGATACTCCCGAAGATAAGCGCATCACCTATCGCATCGGCATCAACATTGGCGATATCATCGTCGAGGGCGACGACATCTATGGCAACGGGGTGAACGTCGCGGCCCGCTTGGAGGCGTTTGCCGAGCCGGGCGGCATCTATGTTTCACGACCTGTTCATACGCAGGTCGAAGGCAAGGTCGATCTGGCCTTCGAGGACCTTGGCGAGCAAGAAGTCAAGAACATCTCGAAGCCGGTGCAGGTATTTCGGGTTCTGTCGGACGCTCCAGCTGCGGATCACAGTACTGTCGCCGCCGCCACGGCCAAACGGTCCCTTCGATGGCCACTGGTCGCGGGGGGGCTGACGGTTCTTGTCATCCTGGCCGGTATTGCACTCTGGCAACGCCCTTGGGCACCGCGCGAGGAACCGGCTTCGGTTGAGGCCATGGCCTTCCCGCTGCCCGACAGGCCGTCGATCGCGATCCTGCCCTTCAACAACATGTCGGACGACGCCAGCCAGGAGTATTTCGTCGACGGCATGACCGAGGATCTGATCACCGACCTCTCCAAGATCTCCGGCCTGTTCGTCATCGCCCGCAACTCCTCCTTCTCCTACAAGGGCCAGCAGGTGAAGGTGCGTCAAGTGGCCGAGGAACTGGGCGTGCGCTACGTGCTGGAGGGCAGCGTGCGGCGTGCCGGCGATGAAGTGCGCGTCAACGCCCAGCTGATCGATGCCACCACTGGTGGGCATATTTGGGCCGACAGATTCGATGGAGAAGTGACCAATATATTTGCTGTCCAGGACGAATTTGTCCTCAAGATCGTCAAGGCCCTTGAATTGAAACTGTCTGAACGCGAGAAGGGCGAAATTGAGAAAAGCGAGACAGCCAAGATCGAAGCAAGGGAAGCGTTCCAGAGAGGTTGGGACCTCTATTCGCGATTCAATGAACAAGACAACGCAAAAGCGGTGAGCCATCTCAAGAAGGCCGTCGAACTTGATCCCGAATATGGCCGCGCCCATGGCGCCCTTGCCCTAGTCTACGTGAGGGGAGCCAGTTTCGGTTGGCACCTAGCAATGGGACTAAGTAGACCCCAACTGTTCGCAGAGTTTTTGGCTCCCCAATTAGAAAAGGCGAAGCAATATCCAACGGCCTTGGTTCATGTTGTAGCGGCATTAGAGCACCTATTTTACGGGCGCACTGACCACGCGCGTATCGAAGCGGGGCGTGCCCTTGCCTTGCAACCCAACGATCCCGAGGCGCACATCGCAATGGCCTGGGCGATGATTGCATCCGGAGAGCCCAAGGAAAGCTTGAATTTCGTGCAGGCTGCGATGCGGCTCAATCCCAGTTACCCGAGCCATTACGTTGTCGCGCGGGGGATTGCTCTTTTTGGGATTGATAATCTGGAAGAGGCGGCTCGCACGTTTGAAGAAGGCATTGAGCGTAATCCCAAAGCTATCGAGTTGATGCCGGTGGCGGCATCTATATTCGCGCAGCTTGGCCGCAGGCAGGAAGCGCGCGAGGTCGTGCTAAAATGGAGACCGGGCATAAGCCAATTTGCATTGCAGAGCGCCCCTTACGGTTACGAATTCCCTGTTCGATGGGGGCATGAACATAGAAGGGTTAGGGAGCGATTGATCGACGGCCTTCACGTCGCCGTCCTGCCATTGGATACCACCGTCTCCAGCCTCGTTGGCAAGCTGAAGCTGGGTGCTCCGTTTGGCCGCACTGCTGTTGTTCAGACCCTCGGAAGGTTCGGTCCAGCAGCAGCGTCAGCGGTTCCTGACTTGATTAAGGCGATTGGCGATGAGCAGCAGTTAGTTCGCGAGCTAGCCGCTATCGCTTTGGGGAAAATCGGACCTGATGCGAAAGCTGCCATCCCAGCGCTAACAGCAATCAAGGATGAGGAGATCATCGGATTTTACGCCACGGACGCATTGAAGGAAATCACCGGTCAATGAAGGCAATAAGCAGTGTTCCTCCGGACCAAAAAGCGATCAATTGCGTGGAGAACATGGTTTTCCATTAAACCTATCCCTCGCGAAGACGAATGTCTCTTGTGGGGCAACATCAGCCAAACCCGACGACGCTCAAGTTCGCCCAACGCTGAAATCATTACCGACAACCCCATCGCGCATCAGGGTCAGCCCCACCCCCTCCCCAAGCATCACTCACACAAAAAACACCCTTATCCCACTCCAGAGATAACATCGGAACAAGTCAATAAGCACATAATCGATAATTTCACGCCTCTTTGAGGTTTAGATGCTATGTTATACTTCGCCAGGTGTCGTGTTCTTGTGGCCCTGCCCAATAAATGTGGTTGAGTATTTGAGGCGGAGAGGCAGATGAGTACCGTTATTCGTAGATCAGGTTCGCTGCTCTGTTTGGTGGCGTTGGCTATCCTCGTCATGCCGTCCCGCGCCGAGGCCGGTTGCTATCGCGATTGCGGATATGGCTACGGCAATGGCTATTACGGTTTCGGCGGTGGCTATGGTTATCGTCGCGGTTACGGCTATCGTCGAGGTTACGGTTATCGTCGCGGCTACGGTTACGGCGTCGAGTATGGCTACAGATATCAACCGGTGATCGTGCCCGTCGCTCCGCGCATCATTGTCGATCCGGTGATTGTGAGCCCGCCGATCATCGTCCAGCAGGTCCCTTACCCGGCCTATGTCGAACCTGAAATTGTCGTTGAGGTCGTGCCGTCGCCGCCCATCGTGGTCGAGGCCACGCCGGCGCTGCCTGTCGGGTATCGTGGCCGCCGGGTGCGACCCGTTGCTTATCGTGGCCGCCCGGCGCCATGGACCCGGGCGTGGTACGCCTATTGCGGCTCAAAATATCGCTCGTTCGATCCGGCAAGTGGCACGTTCCAGCCCTATCGTGGTCCACGCCGCCTCTGCCGCTGACCCGAGAAAGACATAAGACTTGAACGGTGTACGGGGCGCAATTGCCTGTGTCTTGGACCATTGCAGTGCAACAAGGACTTTGCGGTCGAGAATAATCACAGTATACAGACTTAGTCTGTTCATCATTTTTGCGCGGAACTTTCTTCAGAATCGCAGTAAAGTGGTAACATTAATGCCTTGTGGTCTACGGAGGCAGGAATGATATCTTGGCGTGTTTGTGTGGCGATTGCCTTGGGCGTGCTGTTTGGCGCGGCCGAAGCCGTGCCTGCGTTGGCGCAAGCGGCGACCACTGAAAAGGCCAAACCTGCCGAGGCCGAAGACGAGAGCAAGGAAAAGAAAAAGCCGTCAAAGTCCAAATCGCTGCTCGAAAAAGACCCCAAGGCGCTCGAGGAAACCAAGGTTGAGCGTCGCCGCAACCGTGTCGGCGGCCTTCGCGAGGATCCGGGACGGTACGGCGTGCGACGCTTGGACCGGCGCGGCGCCGGCATCCGGCGCTACGAAGGCACCGACCCCTACCGCCCGTATTTCGGCAAGCGGACCTATTACGAGACACGGAAGGGGGCGCTCTCGAACGCGCGCCCGCCCGGTTACTATCGCTATCCGAGGAGCTTAGGCTACCCCGCCTACCGCAAGTATCCGCGCGCCTATTATTATCCGCCGAGGTTCAATCGCAAACCGTTCGGCGGCTGGCCGCGCGATCGCCGCAGGGGTCGCCGCTTCTGGTAACGTCGCCCATCTCGCAGGCCAGGAAACACAGGCCCGCTTTTCCGGCTCGTCACCCGGCCAAACCCCGCCTTTGACGGCAACCCTGCCTGCCGAAAACTGATTGACCCTCGCTGGCGCCAGGGCACATTGTGCCCGTGAAACCGCCGCGAACGAGGATCACTGGCAATGGCTTCCCACACATTCTTTTGCGTCGATGGCCACACCTGCGGCAATCCGGTGCGGTTGGTGGCCGGTGGCGGGCCACCTCTCGAAGGCCGGACCATGAGCGAAAAGCGCCAGCATTTCCTGGCTGAGTACGACTGGATCCGCACCGGCCTGATGTTCGAGCCGCGTGGCCACGACATGATGTCCGGCGCAATTCTCTATCCCACCACGCGAGACGACTGCGACATCGCCGTGCTCTTTATCGAGACCTCGGGCTGCCTTCCCATGTGCGGCCACGGCACCATTGGCACGGTCACCATGGCCATCGAGCAGGGCCTGGCGCGCCCAGCAACGGACGGCGTATTGCGGCTCGACACACCGGCCGGCCGCGTCGTCACCGAATACCGTCGCGAAGGCCGTTTTGTCGAAAGCGTCAAGCTCACCAATGTTCCCGCGTTCCTCCACCAAACAGGTCTGGAGACGGAGATCGACGACCTCGGCCCGGTCCGCGTCGATGTCGCCTATGGAGGCAACTTCTATGCGATCGTCGACCCGCAGGCGGCGATCGATGACTTGGCCGACGTTCCTGTCCAACAGCTCCTCGCCTGGAGCCCTAAACTGCGCCAGGCTCTGAACGAGGCCTATGACGTCGTGCACCCCGAAGATCCGACCATCAAGGCAATCTCACATATTCTCTGGACCGGCCGGCCAACCCAGCCAGGCGCCACGGCCCGCAACGCGGTCTTTTACGGCGACAAGGCCATTGATCGCTCGCCCTGCGGTACGGGCACGTCGGCGCGTATGGCGCAGTGGCACGCCCGCGGCGATCTCGACGTCGGTGACACCTTCGTCCACGAGTCGATCATCGGCTCGCTCTTTACAGGCCGCATCGAAGCAAAGAGCGAGGTGGCGGGGCGCAAAGCCATCGTCCCGTCGATCGAAGGGTGGGCCCGCCAAACCGGTTTCAACACGATATTTATCGACGACCGCGATCCCTTCGCGCACGGCTTTCAAGTGATTTGATGCTTGTGGGGTTCACCGCGACGTAGTTGCCGACGCAGGAAATGCTCACAAATGCTTGGGCGAGGGCGCCACCGGCGGTTTTGTCGGAGGGCTGCGACGCACCAGACCATGCCCGCCGCGCGCGATGGCGATCCCGAGCAAGATGAGGCTGAGTGCGACGAACGCATCGCCCGGCAAGGCCTCGGACAGAAAGAGCGCGCCCCACGCAACGCCGAAAAGTGGGATCAAAAAGTTGACTTGAGAGAAAAATGACGCGCCCTGGCGACGTACGATGGCAAACATGATCAATGTACCGATCGCCGTTTGTAGGAGACCCAGTACGATCGTTGCCCATATGGATCCGACACTTGGCGCGAGCGTCCAAGGTTGGTCGACCGCGAGGCTGTAGGGCACCATCATCACCACCGATGCAACCATGATTGCGGTGACAAGTCCGTAGCGTTCCTCGCCGATCAGCCACTTCATGGCCAGTGCATTTACGCCATAGCACATGGCCGCAGCGGCAACCGCGAGTTGGCGGATTGTCTCATTGCCGAGCAGAGTGAGCTTGTCCGGCCCGATCAGCACCACCAGACCGACCAAGCCGAGACAAACACCGGTCGCCTTGCGCGCATTGAGCTTTTCATCGCTGGTGGTGATATGGGCAAGGAGCACTGTCGTCAGCGGCATAACGGCCATCAATATTGCCGCCGTGCCGCTATCGATCGCCTCTTCCCCCCAGCTGATCAAGGTGAAGGGCAGAGCATTGCCGAAGAGTGCCGCAAGCGCAATTATTCCCCATGTCGCCATGCCCCGTGGCCATCGCGCGCCGATCGCCTTCATGACGGCGAGCATAAAGAGCACTGCAATCACCAGGCGTGCCGCGGTGAGAGTCGCCGCCGGTATCGTGTCGACGGCCAGTTTAATGAACAAAAAGCTGCCGCCCCAGATAGCCGCGAGCATGATGAGCAGGCCGTAATCTTCAAGCGCCGGACGCCCTCTTGTGCTCATGCTTGCTCTCTTAAATCATCGCGAGGTCTTGCAGCTTCAAGTGCAGCCTAAGCCGCCGCGGCCCTATCCCGTGGCGCAAAGCGACCGTAAAACGTCTCACCCTTGTCCGCGATGTCACGGAGCAGCGCCGGAACCTCGAAGCGCTCGCCGAACGTGTCGGCGAGCACCTCGCAATCGGCGATCACCTGTGCCGGGCCACGTGTGTCGATGTAGGAGATCGGACCACCCGACCAAGGCGCAAATCCCCAGCCAAATATCGCCCCGATGTCGGCCTCTCTGACGTCGGTCACAACATTTTCGGCCAAGGCACGGACGGCTTCGATCGCCTGAATTGTGAGATAGCGAAGCTTGAGCTCCTCGACGTCCGGTTGCGGTTGAGCCAGCGGATAAATCTCCGCCAGGCCCGGCCAGAGTCGTTTCCTGCCGTTCTCGGGATAGTCGTAAAATCCCTTCTTCGCTTTCCTGCCCAAGCGACCCAACTCGTCGACCATGCGGTCTAATCCCGCTTCGGCCGGGTGATCCTCATAGGCAGCACCAAGCGCGGCCTTCGTTGCATGGCGAATTCGCTGCCCCAAATCGAGGGCCGTTTCGTCATTGAGCGCGAGGGGTCCGATCGGCATGCCGATCATCCGTGCCGAATTCTCAATGAGCGCCGGCTTCACCCCCTCGGCCAACATGTGGTGGGCCTCTTCGAGATAGCGAATGAAGCAGCGATTGGCATAGAAATAGCGAGCATCGTTGACGACAATCGGGGTCTTGCGAATCTGGCGGACGTAATCGAGTGCCTTGGCGAGCGCCTCGTCGCCCGTTTGCTCTCCCTTGATGATCTCCACCAGCGGCATCTTCTCGACGGGAGAGAAAAAATGAATGCCGATAAATTGCCCTGCCCGTTTCGAATTCTTGGCCAGGTCGGTGATTGGAATTGTCGAGGTATTCGAGGCAAACACTGCCGATTCCGAGATAACCTGCTCTGCGTATTGCGTCGCCTGTCTCTTTGTGTCGGGCGCCTCGAACACGGCTTCGATGATCAGATCGCAGCCTTCAAGCTTTGCATAGTCAGCCGACGTCGTGATCCGATCGAGGATTTGGCGCGCGGCCTCCTCGCTCATCCTGCCCTTGGAGACCCGTCCCTGCAGCTGGCGCTCGGCGTGCGCGCGCGCTTTCGCAGCCGCCTCCTCGTCGCGATCAAGTGCCACGACCTCGATTCCTGCCGCTGCCGAGATGTGGGCAATGCCTGATCCCATGAATCCGCCGCCGCCGAGCACGCCGAGCTTCTTGACCGCCATATCGGGCACACCCTTCGGTCGGCGCGCACCCTTTTCCAGAGCCTGCTTGTTGATGAAGAGCGAACGAATCATGTTGCGCGCCTGCGCACCGCAAATGAGCTTGGTAAAGTACCGCACCTCAATCCTGAGCGCGGTATCGAACGGCACCTGAAGTCCCTCGTAGACCGCTGACAGGATCGCCTTCTGGGCCTCATAGAGCCCATAGGTATTCTTTCGCACCAGCGCATTGGCAGCCATGAAAACCGGAAACCCCTGGGGCGACTGCGGCAGGCCGCCGGGCACTTTGAAGCCTTTTTTATCCCAAGGTTGATCAAACGACGCTTCGACCTTCTCGCCAGCTGCCCTTGCGGCGGAAACCTTTTCGCCCTCGCCAATATGCTGGCGCACCCAGGCCGTCGCAGTCTCGACCTCCGAGCCGGCCGGCACGACCTCGTGGACAATTCCCATGTCCTTGGCCTTGGCCGGGTTGACGGTCCGGCCCTCCATGATGATCGGGCCCGCCGCGACCACACCGATGAGGCGTGGCAGCCGCTGCGTCCCGCCCGCACCTGGCAGGAGACCGACCTTGCACTCCGGCAGGCCGAGCTGCGCCTTGGCGTTGTCGGCCACGACCCGGTGGTGCGTTGCAAGCGTGACCTCGAGACCGCCGCCAAGTGCCGTTCCAGGGATCGCCGCAGCGACCGGCTTGCCTGAGTACTCGAGCTTGCGAAGTGCTGACTGAAGGGTCATGATTTTCGCAAACGTTTCCGTCGCGGCCTTGACGGGGTTGCCTTCTTGAGCCTCGTCGGCAAGGGCCTGCATCATCGCGAGATCGCCGCCGGCAATAAAATCCCGCTTGCCCGACGTGACGACGACGCCCTTGATATCGCCATCGCCAACAGCACGATCGATCGCATCCGTGTATTCGCCAATGGAGCTTTCCGAGAGAACGTTCATACTTCGGTCGGGCATATCCCAAGTGATCAGAGCAATCCCATCGCCATCGACATCGAAACCGAGATTTTCGAAGTTCATGTCCATTCCTTTTCAGGACTCGTAGGGCGAGCCATCCTTATGCGTGAAACGCACACCCTTTTCGTCGCGCTCATAGGCAAGATCGATGTCGGGGTAGTGGCCACGCTCGCGTGCGGCTCGTGTGCCGATCTCGAGATATAGCGCCGTCGCGTCGGAGCGGTTGATCAAATGATGGCCATTCGCGACGCCGGCCTTAAAGCCTGCCGCCTCGCCAACCCCCAGGATCGTCTCGCCGTCGTCCTCGACCAGCACCAGCTCACCTTCGATGACGTAGACGAATTCGTCCTCGGCTTCGTGCCAATGGCGCTGCGCCGAAGTCGCGCCTGGCTCGAGGCGGGTCAGGTTGACGCCAAATTGCGACAACCCCGCCGCTCTGCCGAGTACCCTTCGTGCCCGCCCCTCGGAACCGTCGTGAAAGGCCTTGGGATAGCTCGTCCCGCTACGCCAAGGCAACGTGCTCACATCGATTTTGGGCATCACACACGCTCGACGATGGTTGCGCAGCCCATGCCGGCACCGATGCAAAGCGTCACCAGAGCGGTGTTGAGGTCGCGCCGCTCCAACTCGTCCAGAACCGTACCCAAAATCATGGCACCCGTTGCCCCCAAAGGATGGCCCATGGCGATGGCACCACCGCACACGTTGATTTTGTCATGCGGAATGTCGAACGCCTGCATATAGCGCAAAACCACACTGGCGAACGCTTCGTTGAGCTCGAACAAATCGATATCGCCCAGCGACATGTTGGCCCGCTTGAGCAGCTTCTTCGTTACGTCCACCGGCCCGGTCAACATGATGGCCGGCTCGGATCCGATGGCCGCAAACGCCTTGATCCGCGCCCGCGGTTTGAGGCCAGCGGCGTCTCCTGCCTCTCGTGTACCGAGCAGGACCGCGGACGCCCCGTCGACAATGCCCGACGAGTTGCCGGCATGGTGGATGTGGTCGATCTCCTCGATTTCCGGATGCGCCTGGATGGCAACGGAATCGAATCCATACTCGATCCCCATTTTCGCAAAGGCTGGTCTTAGTGCACCGAGCGCCTGCATGTCGGCATCTGGGCGAACGGTTTCGTCATGATCCAGGATCGTGATGCCATTGACGTCGGTCACCGGCACGACCGAGTGTTTGAAGCGTCCCTCACCCCAGGCTTGGGTCGCCCGTTTTTGACTTTCAACCGCATAGGCATCGCAGTCGTCACGGCTAAACCCGTACTTCGTCGCGATCAGATCGGCTGAAACACCCTGCGGCAAATAATATGTCGGGATTGCAATCCGCGGGTCGACTGGCCAGGCGCCACCATCGGAGCCGATTGGCACCCGCGACATGGACTCGACACCACCGGCAATCACCATGTCCGAGGCCCCGGCCGCGATTTGGCCGCTCGCCAGATTGACCGCCTCGAGCCCAGAAGCACAATAGCGGTTCACCTGTACGCCGGCCGTCTGATCGCCGTAGCCTGCCGTCAAGACGGCGCTTCGCGCGATATCCATACCTTGCTCGCCGATTGGCATCACGCAACCCAGGATGACGTCGTCGACATTGCTGGTATCGAGTTCGTTGCGATCGCGCACGGCCTCGAGCACCTGTGTCGCGAGCGCGAGCGGGGTGACCTCGTGCAACGATCCGTCTTTCTTTCCCCGACCACGAGGCGTGCGCACGGCGTCATAGATCAGTGCCTCAGCCATCAGCGTCCTCCATGATTTCTCTGGTGATTGCAGCCATCGTCAATCTCGAGACAATGTCGCAGATGCCGTTATCTCTGTCACGGCCTTCAACCCGAGCGATAATCGTCGCTGGTCGATCTATATGAGATTTTTCTCATTGGTCATAGGTGAGCTAACGTATACGTCAATTCGTCGCGATGGGGCATCGGGACGATCCGCCCTGTTGGTAAGGAACGGCTGCTCGGTCCTGATTTGGCGAACGTCGCGAAGTCGGGCCGTGGCACCTGGCGCACCACTCTCGATGCCCTCTCGATTGGTCGCAGACCGTGCCGATTTCCGGCCGCGTCCGTTCAGTGCCCGTCCGTGCCAAGCATCGCCTGGCGTAAACGATCGTAGAACACGTGGTGTGTCTTCAAAAATTCTCTAAGGCACGGGGCCTGCTCCGCCGCAGTGGCGAACTTTTCCTCGGCATCGGCTTGATTTGCCGGCGGCTTAATACCGGTGCTCGACGTCACCGAGCCATGCCATCCGGCAACGTCCTGCCAATCCTTGGGCACATCCTCGGACTGCCACTGGAACGCGTGCGGAGCCGGCGCAAGTCCGATTTTCGCCCAGAACGCGCTGATCACCGCTTCGGGATCGACTTGAATTTGCTCGGCCTCGAGTACAATCGGTGCCCGCCCGGTGACGCGCTCGAGCCAGGTGAAGTGACGCCACTGCGCCTCGATACCGATCTCTTCCGACGTCAACTCCGGGTCAACCCGATAGTAAGACGTAATGGCCCGCATTGGATCACGGATTAGAAATGCGTTGGTCAGTCGCTGCGCCAGCGCCTCATCCTCATAGATCCGCGGCACCACGTAGTAGCTCATGTCCTTGAAGAACACCGGACCCTTTTCGCCCGCTTCCAACAGCATGTCCCAAATCCGATCATAATCGGCCGGACGGTTCTCATCTGGTTCGAAATGGGGCATCTCGCGCACCGCGCGGTGGACGTAATAGTCGTAGAGGAAGGGTTCGTGAAAGCATGTCAGATCGCCACGTTCGCGCATGATGCGCTCGATGGCTGTCGACATCGATCGGGGATGGGACCAGAGCGCAATGATCGGATATTTGGCCATCAATCTCGTCTGATTGATCACAGACCCTGCGTCAAGCGAAAACGGCGAAGAATGGCTACTCTATGCGCCGTTTAGGTGGTGTTATCCGGTGTGCCAAAGATCGGGCCAATCCCTCCCATGTATCGAGTAGACATACCTCGAATGCCATCAGGATATCCCTTTGCAACTCTCACCTTTAACCTAATGATTCATTAGTGTTGGCACTCTGTTTGCATAGTTACGGCAGGCCATTTTTCTTGGCAAA
>JAUVMS010000101.1 GCA_030600135.1 Hyphomicrobiales bacterium
ACGAAACCCCCTTGGCGAATGACATGAGGTCGGGCTCGAGTTCGAAGTGGTCGGAGCCGAACCAGCGCCCGAGACGGCCGAAGCCGCAAATCACCTCATCGGCAATCAGCAGGATTTCTCGCTCGGCGCAGATGCGCTTGATCTCCGGCCAATAGGTGTCGGGCGGAATGACCACGCCACCGGCCCCCTGCACCGGTTCGGCGATGAAGGCGGCGACGTTCGCCTCACCGAGGCGCTCGATCTCCGCTTCGAGCGCGCGGGCACGCTGCACACCAAACGCGTCGGGCGGCGTCTCCCCGCCTTCGGCGTACCAATAGGGCTGGTCGATGTGGACAATCCCGGCAATAGGCAGGCCGCCCTGGGCATGCATCGGCTTCATGCCGCCGAGGCTCGCACCGGCCATCGTCGATCCGTGATAGGCATTTTTGCGCGAGATGATGATTTTTTTATCCGGTTTGCCGACGCTCGCCCAGTAATGCCGCACGAGGCGCACGACGGTATCGTTGGCCTCCGAGCCCGAGCCCGCAAAAAACACATGGTTGATGTGTGGCGGCGCAAGCTCGCTCAGTTTGGCGGCAAGCGCGATGGCCGGGGGATGGGTGGTCTGAAAGAACGTGTTGTAAAACGCCAATTCCGTCATTTGCCGGCTGGCTGCCTCGACGATCTCAGCTCGACCGTGCCCAACGTTGACATTCCAAAGGCCGGCCATGCCATCGAGAAATTTGTTGCCTTCCGAGTCCCAGAAATAAACCCCACTGGCCCGCGTGATGACACGCGCTCCCTTGGCATTGAGTTGGGCTCCGTCTGTGAACGGGTGGAGATGGTGGGCCGCATCGAGCGCCTGCATCTCCGCCGTCGGCGGCAAGTTGGACCAATAATTCATGACCACTCCTTGTCAGCACACACTTGGATTGTGTTTGTGATGGCAACGCTCCCCAACGCGTCAAGCTGGTGAGCGCCTAAACGCTCAGCAACAGATGCTCCCGCTCCCACGGCGAGATGACCCGCATGAAGGCCTCGAATTCTTCGTTCTTGACCGCCTGATACAGTGCTGAGAACGCTGGCCCCAAAACCCCCTGTAGTTCGTCGCACTCGGCGAAAAGCCCAAGCGCTTCCTTCAGGCCGCGCGGCAGATCGTATTCGCTCCGATAGGCATTGCCCGAGACCCGCTCCCTGGGACGCAGTCCTTTCTTGATGCCGAGATAGCCGCATGCCAGGCTTGCCGCGATGGCCAAATAGGGATTGATGTCGGCGCCCGCCACCCGGTTTTCGATCCGGCGTGCATTGGCATCGGAGACGGGCACACGAAGCCCGGCGGAACGATTGTCGATACCCCATTCCAGGTTGATCGGGGCGGCGGCGTCCGGCACCAATCGACGATAGGAGTTCACATAGGGTGCCAACATGCATGCCGCGGCTGTGAGATACTTTTGCTGGCCGGCGAGAAAGCCGTAGAACGCATCGGTTGGCTCGCCCTTTGCGTCGCTGAATATGTTTTGCCCGGTGCGCTTGTCGACCACGCTTTGGTGCACGTGCATGGCGCTGCCGGGCTGGTTTTCCATCGGCTTGGCCATGAACGTCGCATAGCATCCATTGCGGAATGCGGCCTCGCGGATTGTGCGCTTGAAGAGGAACGTTTGGTCCGCTAGCTCGACCGGATTTCCGTGCAACAGGTTGATCTCCAGCTGCGCCGCACCGCTTTCCTGCGTAATGGTGTCGATTTCGAGCCCTTGTTCCTCGGCGAAGTCGTACATGTCGTCGACGACCTTGTCGTATTCGTCAACCGCGCTGATGCTGTAGGGCTGGCGGCCCGCGCCTTGGCGTCCCGACCGACCGACCGGAGGTTCGATTGGGTAATCGGGATCGGTGTTCGGCTTGGTCAGGTAAAACTCCAGCTCCGGCGCAACGACAGGCGTCCAGCCCTCGGCCTCGAAATATCCGACGACCCGCTTCAAGACTTGGCGCGGGGCGTATTCCACCGTGCCACCCTCCTGCCATTCGGCATCGTGGATGACTTGCGCCGTCGGGCTCGATGCCCAGGGCACCGAGCGCAGCGTTGTCAAATCGGGTACGAGATTTATATCGGCCTCGGTATAGAACTGCTCGCCGCCGAACCGGGCGTAGTCCCCAGTAATTGTCTGCCAGAAAATCGAGATCGGAAGATGCGTCACTTGTAGGTCGGCGAACTTAAGCGCCGGCATGACCTTGCCCCGCGCGACACCGGACAAGTCCGGCAGCACGCATTCAACTTCCTCGATGTGGTGCTCTTGCAGCCAACTGCGTAGCTTGTCGTTTTCCGTCATTGAATGCTCATCAGTGTTTTTCGCCGGCCGTCGTCAATCTCGGCATTCCCACAAAGCCCCCGTCGAGGCAGCAGCATAGGAATGTCATCGCAAAATCTTGGCCTATATTGTGATCACAAAAAACCAAAGTCAAAGCGTCTCTTTTCGGAGCGCTCAATCACTCATGACCTCATCCCGGATGAACTGAAATCCCTGCCTGATGTCTTCATCAATCGCATCGCGAAGCTCTTTTTCGTTATTGGCGGCAATGGCGGCGATGGCCCGGCGGTGCTGGTCATCCAGGTTTGACGTGCCATATCGGCCGTACACGGTCCGCATGAACGGCCCGAACTGCAACCAGACACTCTCAACCAAGGCCAGCAAAGTATCGGCGCCAGAGAGCCGATATATCGTGAAATGAAATGCGTGGTTTGCGCGCATGTAGCCTTCGAGATCTCCAGCATTCATGCTGCGATCAACTTTCGCGTCGATTTCGCGCAGACGTCGTAGCTCTCGGGATCCGAAGCTCGGCAGCGCGCGGGCTGCAAGCTCGGGTTCCAAGACCGATCGGGCAAATGCGATCTGGTTGAATTTTTCCGACGTCATGGCCGGAATAGAAACCCGGCGATTGCCATGCAGCTCAAGCGCGCGCTCGGCAATGAGCCGGCGCACTGCCTCTCGCACGGGCATCGGGCTCACACCCAACGAACTGGCAAGCCCGCGCAGCGTGATCGCTCGACCCGGCAGGAATCCGCCGAACAAAATTTGCCTGCGTAGTTCGCGAAACACCTGTTCGTGGATCGGTATGTCGTCCGAGCCTCCCGCCGGCTCGGCCCCGAATAACGAGACAACCTTCTTCGCTTTCGTATCCAATTGCGCTCGCGCCTTGCCACACTTCGCTTATTGCGATCAGTATATTGCCTTAGACCGCATACTGCGATCAGTATGGTTGTTACTAACTAGAGATTGTGATCACAATCGGGGTTGTACCATAGATGAGGTCGACAAGAACAGGACCGCAGAATGTTCGACCACAACCGAAAAGACGCGCTAAGTCCAGCAATGCAGCTATTCAGGAAAACGCTCAGCGCGCCGATGCAAAAAACAGGGGAGTAGCATCATTATGAAAGGTTTCCGCTCGATCCACACGACGCGGCGCAAGTTCCTTGCAGGAACGGGTGCGGCCGCAGTCGGCGTGACATTGTTTCCGTACAAATCATTCGCAGCAGAGGAAAAAAAAGCTCAATTTCTACAATTGGGACACATACATCGGTGAGACCACGCTCGATGATTTCAAGTCGGCCACCGGCATCGAGGTCAAGATGGATCTCTACGCCGACAACGACGAGCTATTCGCTAAGCTCAAAGAGGGCAATCCCGGCTACGACGTCATCGTCCCGACGAACGACTACGTTGAGCGCATGCTCACGGCCAACATGCTCGAGCCGTTGGATCACTCCCAGATCCCGAACATGGCCAACCTCGACAAGCCGTTTCAGGACGCCGCGTTCGATCCGGGCCGCAAGCACTCCGTACCATACATGTGGGGCACAATCTGCGTCGGCTGGCGCAAGTCGAAAGTGGACGGCACGCCTGACAGCTGGAAAGTGCTCTACGATGATGACAAACACGCTGGCAAAATGTCACTTCTCGGAGATGCGCAAAACGTCATCGGACACGCCCTCAAGTATCTCGGCATGTCGCTGAACTCGAAGGATCCGGCCGAAGTTAAGAAGGCCGAAGAACTCATCATAGCGCAGAAAAAGAACATCAAGGTGTTCGCCGACGACAACGGCCAGGACTTGCTCGCCTCTGGCGAGGTTGACATCTGCCAGGAATGGAACGGCGATATTCTGCAGGTCATGGAAGAGGACAAAGATATCGGCTTGGTCGTGCCGAAGGAAGGTGGATTGTTGTGGCAGGACTGCTTGTGCATTCCAAAGGGTGCGCCGCATCCCATGAATGCGCACGCCTTCTTAAACTTCATTCTTGATGGTGAGGTTGGTGCCAAAATCGGCGAGTTCATCAACTATGCCACGCCCAACGCTGCAGCCAAGAAGCACGCAAGCAAGGAATATCTCTCCAACACATCGATATTCCCGTCCGACGACATCATCGCAAAGTGTGAGTCGGCCGTCTACTTGGGCGAGGATGCGACAAGGCTCTATGACGAGGCTTGGACGCGCATTCAAGCTGCATAGTTGAACTGCTGGCGCGCCCGTGGTGGCGAACCTAACGAGCATTCCCCGGCGTGGGCCAATCGGTCGCGCCGGGGTCCGTCAACGGTATATTCTTCGGTAGGCTGATCGAATTCGATGGAAACCTGGAAGCAAAGCAAGGCGGTTTTCTGGACGCTCGCAACCCCTGGAACACTTTGGCTTGCGATCTTTTTCGTTGCACCGCTGGCGATTATCTGGGGCCTTTCATTTGCCGAGAAGACATCGATCGTCGACACTGAGATCACTGGCACGTTGTCGAACTATATTCGCGCGCTCGGTACCCCGGTCTATTTGAAGATCATATGGAAGTCGATTTGGATTTCGGCGCTTGCCACGCTGATGTGCCTGATCATCGCATTCCCGATTGCTTTTGTTGTGGCCTTTGCGCCCGACAAATGGAAACCAATTCTGTTGATGGCGGTGATCCTGCCGTTCTGGATAAATCTGCTGATCAGAACCTATGCGCTGATTTCGGTGTTTCGTACGCGCGGCTTCGTCAATTTCGGTCTCGAGTGGCTTTGGGACGGCGCGAACAGCATTCTCGCCTTCATCGGCCTCGGGCCCGCAGTGCTCGGGGCATTCGAGCCGCTGCAGATGCTCTACAACAACTTTGCCGTGATTGCCGGCCTCGTGTACGTCTACATGCCCTTCATGGTGCTGCCGCTCTACGCCACCATCGAGCGACTGGACAAATCGTTCCTGGAGGCAAGTCTCGATCTCGGCGCGAGCCAGGCTCGGACCTTCTGGTCGGTGGTTTTTCCGCTCACGATGCCTGGTATTGTTTCCGGTATCATCCTTGTTTTTATCCCCTGTCTCGGTTCGTTCCTGACGCCTGATCTCCTCGGCGGCACCAACGCAACCATGATCGGCAATGTCATTGAACGGCAATTCAAGGCGGCCAATGATTGGCCCTTTGGCGCCGCGCTCTCGTTCCTCTTGATGTATGCCACCTTTGGCGCTCTCGCCCTTAGGTCATTGTTCGCTGGGCGCAAGTCCGGCATGGAGGTCTAGATGAGCGAGCTTGCCGGCACGAACAAGGCCGCGTCACCTGGCGGGCGGGCCATTGCCGGGCCAAGGGGCCGGCATATGACGATCGGACCGCTCGAGTACGGCCGCCGTTTCTGGCTAAGGTGCTTCGTTGCGGCGACGTTCCTCCTACTTTATGCGCCGATCTTCACTCTCATCATTTTCAGTTTCAATGACTCACGGCGCAATATCGTTT
Organism: Hyphomicrobiales bacterium; assembly: GCA_030600135.1. Lineage (GTDB taxonomy): Bacteria > Pseudomonadota > Alphaproteobacteria > Rhizobiales > JAUVMS01 > JAUVMS01. Next base: position 5,724 of record JAUVMS010000101.1, read on the forward strand.
GGCGGGGCTTCACGTTCAAATACTATGAAAAAGCGTGGAACAACGACGGTCTCTTCGAGGCGTTCACGAATTCGCTGACAATCGCCGTTCTTACAACCATCATCGCCACGGTTCTCGGTGCCATGGTGGCGCTCTTGCTATGGCGCTATCGTTTTCCTGGAAAGCCCGCTTACGAGGGCTTCATGGCGTTACCTATCGTTATTCCGGAGATTTGCATGGGGGTCGCCATGCTTGCTTTTTTCTCCCGCATCGGTTGGCCGTCAGGCATGCCGTGGCCGCTCAACCTCTCTGCAATCACGATTGCCCATATTGCGTTTACCTTCCCGTTCGTCGCGATCGTCGTTCGAGCCCGCATGGCCGGCTTCAATCGCGAGCTTGAAGAGGCCTCCAAGGATCTCGGCGCCTCTGAGTGGCAGACTTTCATGAACGTGATCGTGCCATTCATGCGACCGGGTTTGATTGCCGGTGCACTGCTTGCTTTCACACTTTCACTCGATGATTTCGTCATTACATTCTTCACCGCCGGACCAGAGACCGTCACCTTCCCCGTCAAGGTCTATTCGATGGTCCGGTTCTCCGTAACGCCCGAGGTGAATGCCGCCTCGACCGCACTCATTGTCATCACCGTGCTCGCCACAATCGTTGCCATGCGGTTCCAGACGCCGGATAAGACAGAAGCGACCTGAGGTAAACATCGCAATGGATCAACCGATTGTCTCAATTGAGAATGTCGCAAAGCATTTCGGGACCGTAAAGGCCGTCGACGATGTCACCTTTGACATTCAGCCGAATGAGTTTTTCGCCCTCCTGGGCCCATCTGGTTGCGGCAAGACAACCCTTTTGCGCATGATCGCTGGGCTCGAGGTGCCAACTGGTGGCGCCATCGTTATTGACGGCCAGGACATGGCCGCGACACCGCCCAATCATCGCCCCGTCAACATGGTTTTTCAATCCTACGCTGTCTTCCCTCACATGACGGTCGAGGAAAATGTCGCCTACGGGCTCAAAGTGACCGGCACACCTCGCAGCGAGATCGGCCCCCGGGTTACCGATGCGCTTGGGATGGTGCAACTTGCTGAACTCGCCAAGCGCAATCCAGACCAGTTGTCCGGCGGTCAGCGCCAGCGCGTGGCGCTTGCCCGCGCTTTGGTCAAGCGCCCAAAAGTCCTTCTGCTCGACGAGCCGCTCTCCGCGCTCGATGCCAAGCTTCGCGAGCAAATGCAGCTTGAGCTGTCCCATTTGCAGCAACGTGTCGGCATCACCTTCATCATTGTCACTCACGACCAGGACGAAGCACTCTCCATGGCCGATCGCATCGCCGTTATGAATGACGGCAGGGTGACGCAAATCGCCGCTCCGGACACACTCTACGAAAATCCGACCACCCGTTTCGTTGCCGACTTCATCGGCAAGGTCAATCTGCTCGATGGCCGCGTCGTCGGGACAGAAGGGGAGCGCGTCGCAGTGGAGGCCGATCGATTGGGCCGCATCACGGTTCCTCATGAGGGCGACGCCTCGGGCGACGTCTCGCTTGTGGTTCGCCCGGAGAAAATTACCCTTGCCAATACCGAGCCCGATGGCGACGTCATCAAATCCCAGGGCAAGGTTACGGATTGGGCCTATTATGGCGACACCAGCCATATGTTCGTTACAATGGACTCAGGGCTTGTCATGAGCGCCAAGGTGCAAAACACCACGCGCGAAACCGTCGACAATTTCGACGTTGGCGACACGGTCTGGTTGTCGTTCTCGCCAAGCGACGTGCTTCTCCTGCGAGAATGAGCTTGGCAGGCTGTTGAAGAACTCGGTGAGGTCGCGATGCGAGCGAAAATTGAGCGCCGGGCAGCGTCGCGTCGCTGGCCCGATGCACCCGCATCGCGCTGCGCACCGCTTCTCGTCGGAGACGAAAAAACCACAGGTGTCGCGATCCACACGAGTTCTTCAATAGCCTGCTAAGGCGCAGGCGCCACGGATGCTTCGCTGACCGCGTGCTGCAAGTATTGAACAATCCATTTTGCAACGAGTGATGAGTTTGGATCACGCGCGAGCGAACTCCGAGCTTCGCTCAATTGCTGCTCCGGCACCAAACCTGTGAGCCGGCTTTCGATCAGGTCACGCTTGAACGCGTTGTCAAACTCCGGGTGGGCTTGGATGGTAAATGCTTTGTCACCATAAGCGAGCACGGCGTGAGGGCAGAACGGCGAAGAGGCCACCACCTCGGCGCTGTGCGGGAGATCGCTAATCTGGTCTTGGTGGACGGCGTTGACCGCGAACGAATCCGGAGCGTCTTTCATCCAAACCGGCCGCGAGCCGATGTCATAGTCGTGGATCCCGACACCCCAACCGCGGTCGGACTGCACGACTTTGCCGCCGAGGGCCTCGGCGACGATTTGATGCCCGAAGCAAATCCCGACGACCGGCACACTCTCGCCAACCGCATCGCGAATAAATTGTGCGAGCGGTGCCATCCACGGCAAGTTGTCGTAAACCCCGTGCCGTGAACCTGTGATGAGCCAAGCATCGCAGGTATGCGGATCGCTCGGCACCTCACCATCAAGCGCCGCAAAGCTTTGAAACCTCAGCGTGGCGTCTTCCTTCGCCAACAGGCGTTTGAACATATCGGGATAGGAGCCGTGCCGCTGTTTCAGGTCGTCCGGCGGTCGCCCTGTTTCGATGATGCCGATCAACATGACCAGTTTTCTTGCACCCCCACCATTTTCCAATCGTTGCCAGCCATGGCTGTGCCAGACACGACCCCAAGGCCTATGCCCCTTGCGCCTTCGCGGCAAGGGACTGGCATTGACCATCCGGCACCGCTATGACAGTCATCTGAACGCGATTCCGATTGCCCGCGACATTAACCGGCCAAACCCAGCAACGTCATTTAATAAGTATGATTTCGGTTTCAAGATATGTCGTTTCAAGACGAAGCTCGTAGCTTTCTTGCCAAACACTCAAATGTCGACGCTGTCGAGGTCTTGACGACGGATATCAACGGGATTTTCCGCGGCAAGCAGTATCCTGCCTCGGGGCTTGAAGATCTGGGGACAAAAGGTGTCAACCTGCCCCTCACGGCATTGCTTTTCGACGCTCAGGGCGGCGTGCCGGGAGAGGTCTTCGAGCCCACCCACGCTGGCGATCCCGATAATGTGTTCACCGCCATACGTGGAACGCTGGCGCCGGTTCCCTGGTCCGACCGTGGCGTCGCGCAGGTTCTCGTCGAGGCGCGATCGCGAGACGGCGCACGCGAGGCGTGGGATCCCC
>JAUVMS010000328.1 GCA_030600135.1 Hyphomicrobiales bacterium
ACAAGTCGCAGCACAAATTATCTTTCTCAATTGAGATATCTATTTTTAGATGTCGGCATGTGGTGCCGTTTCATCGCTTACATCGGCACGTGGTGCCGGGTTATTGGCGTTTAAATCTCTCTCGAGTTTTCTGAGTAAGGATGTTTTGGTGACTTGTACTGAACTTTCAAACACTGATTTTCGTGACTTTTTGCTTTCTCCCGTACAGGGTAAATCATACGTTCCACTCTATTCATGGTCCATAAACCGGAGAGTTTGTGGTTAATACTATTGAACTTCTTTTGGTTGCTTTAACAAAATATGCAAACGGTCCGCGTAGTGCTTTGATAATTCTACTGCGACGCCACCGTTTTACTTAAGTCGATGGGCCCATCTGATTGGTGCCGTCGATGGGCGCGGGCGAGGGTTGCAGAGCTTTTGCTTGCAGGCTGTGGCGATGCGGTATCGCGCAAACTGGACGGTTGGCGCCTGTCGCAAGTCGGAATAGGGCCTTGCGTGGCGATGCCAAATGTGCGGAAACCTGGTTGGCGTCTCGCACGCTGGCGCTAATGTGCGGTGCAGCCTGGGGCCAGCCCACCCTTTATCACCACCAAGTGGCCGGTTTGGAGGTCACCTTGGCGGCACTGTTCATCCCCGCTCCTCGCCGACGTCCGTCATTCGCAGCTTGCAAGGAGTGACGTGCATCGTGAGTTGGTTTATCGGATAAGTGGCACGACACACTTTTGGGCGGCAAGCCCCAAAAAACTGAGCCGAGCGGCTTTGCAGCCATTTAGTATGGACATGTTGTAGGGAAATACTCTAGAGCCCGGAACCTGGAACGGATTGGATTGGCGGACGTGGCGAAATAGGTAGACGCAAGGGACTTAAAATCCCTCGGGGGATAACTCCATGCCGGTTCGAGTCCGGCCGTCCGCACCAAACTCATCCCAACCCTGGATTGGATGTGTGCCTATCAGCCTCTCGCCCAATACGAACCCGGGTCGGCGATCGCTCTATTGGTAGCCGTTGTAGCGCGCGACGGGATCATAGCGATAGCGCCTCCAGCCCATCACGCTCGGGCGATAGGGACCACGATAGCGATAGATGTAGACCCGGCGCCAACCGAGCACGCGGGGCGGTGCGCCCAAACGACGATGGCGCCATCGCCGGCCGCGCCACCAGGTTCGGCGGTAGCGGCGATCTCGATACCAGAACACATCGTGATGGGTCGTGGCTGTAGGGGAGATGGCGTTTGGCAGGCCCGCCAGGTGTGGCAGAGCTGAAGATTCGCTGGGCCAGACGAGCAATAGGGCAACAAGAACGAGGGCGTAGTAACGCATCACGGGTGCCTCTCAACAACATGGGCGTGCCCAAAGTGTAGGCCTACAGGTAACAGCCCGCAATGGGTCCCGTAGATCTCAAAGAGATGAAACTAAGGTTAGGTTTAACTGAACGAGCTCTAGAACAAGTGCTCTGGTATGTCGTTGATTGTCTTGTACTGCGGCATGCGCCGTACAACACTGTCAAGGATGTTGCGCCTTAGACGGGCGGCGAGCATTTCGGCGCCGTGATAGCTATTCTTGTGACCAAGTCGCGAAGGACATCTGGGGCAAACGAGCCGAACGCCTAAAACCTGCTTCAGCCCAAAGTTAGGTGGGCTCATGATCCCGCTCCATCATAGCGAATATCCTAGAGTAGTATGAATCGGTTAAATTGCCGTAAACCACGATGTCGGCTGCAATACTCAAAACCAATCAAGATCAACTGAACCAACCGTCGTCGAAAGACATCGTTTAGTCAGACAACGTTGCAATTCTTTTGCCAAACTTTAGCCCGTTTCGCGTATGCCGACCCCCGTCACATGCTGATCTTGTGCCAATTTGGCATCACCTTGGAACAATTCGGTTGTCGGAAGGCCATCTCGGTGTTGTTGCGTTCGGGCAATACAGTTATTTCCGACTTGGTGCATGAGATTCCAGCAAGGGAGCTAGGGCTATGACGGGTTGGAAAGGTGCGGTCGTTTTGGTCGCTATTATTGGTACTGTTGCTGTAACTGCTTGCCGTCGCGAAATGCGGCAGGAGCCTCTTAAGGGCCTCGGCGCTGCTGATGTGCCGGTCGCGACACAGCAAGTTGCTGAGTAACACAGCCGGCAAAGAGTCTTTGCCTCTGCAAGGGTGATTGTCGAACGGGCGCAGTGCTAGCTGCGCCCGAATTTCGTTGGGCGCGGCCAATACGGTTCAACAAGCGAGTGACTGTTGGTGCGGGCCGTGGATTGTGGCGGGTGATTGGAATTCGTCAGGCAGCGTCGCGCAATCGGTCCAATGCAATGCGGACGGCGAGGATCGCGACCGCGGACATTCGTCGCCAGTGCGGTTCCAATTGACCGGGTTCTATTGTGAACAGCGCGCCCTCGGTGATCGTCAGCGAGCGCTCCGGTACATGGCGGACCAGATAAAGCGTCGCGCACGTGCGAAATCTGGGGTGGTCCGTCACGCACTGCGCAAGGAACTCAAAGCCGTCGCGCGGAACGCAATAGCCGGTTTCTTCCAAAATCTCTCGGCGCGCGCACGCGAGTGGCCCGTCGTCGGCATCTTCACGATGGCCACCAAATATGCCGATGAGGCCGGGATTGTCGATGTTCGGGTCGTCATCGCGCAGTTGCAGTAGGAGTCGGCCCGTCCGGCTGACAAGAACGGCGCCGGCGACATGTTTTGCAGGAAGCTCGGTCGTTGGGGCGCCGATCTCGGAAAACTCCGTCATGTTTTTCGCCTCGCTTGTGATGGCAGCGCGCGCCACGGCGTGGCCAACCTCATCGGTCAAGCGCAGGCCCGGGGCATCGCCGGTCCGAACCAACGCGATCAGACAGAACTGGCGCCGGTGTCATTGTCCGTCTCGTCTGCATAGCGGATTTGGTTGGCCAATTCTCGTGTCGCCGCGACACAGGGCCCAACTTCACCCCAGTAGCGCTTATTGAGCTCGATATTGAATATAGTTCCGCGCGGCAATCGCGCCCGTGCCATCACGTCGCGCCACGGAATGCTGCCCCAGCCAACGGGGAGATGGAGATCACCGAGACCGAAGGCCAAGTCCTCGGCCACGGCAAACGTGGAGATATCCTTGGGGCGGCCGAAGGAATCGTGAATATGCAGGTGCGGGGCAAATGGCGCCAGGGCTGCGATCTCATCCAGGAAATCGGCACCATGCAAGGTCGCATTGATATAGGCATGGGAGACGTCGAGGCAGGCTCGGACATGATCGTGGTCGATAAGGGCAAGCTCCTGGGCAAGGCGGAACGGTAGCGCGGTGTATCGCGACCGATTGTAAGTCCAAACATTCTCGACCGTGAGCACGACGCCATGTTCACGGGCGAAATCTCCTGCACGAGCAAGGCGCTCGCGTTGCCTGGCAAATCTTGCGTCGATGGCGGGCATCGGTTCATCGCCGACCTTGCCGCAATGAAGTACGTGATGGACCGCGCCCAGTTCCGCGGCGATCTCAATGGATGCTTTCAAGACCGTTTCGTGGAGATCGAGACGCCATTGATCGTCCATGAAATCGATGGCGGTGGGGCCGTGCACGGTGTAGCCGAAAGGGCGCTTGCGTGTGATCTCCTTGAGCCGCTGCAGCTGCGATTTGTTGATCTGCCCGTTGACGATGAGATCCATGGTGAAAGCGGGAATTTCCACCATGTCCACTTTGAGGTACTCGGCGTCCTCGAGGCCTGGAATAAATTCAGTCGGATCGTAGAAGTCGGCCCACGTAGAGATGCCAACTTTCGGATTCGATGCAGTCATCAATTGCTCGTCATCGATCGGCAAGCAAAGGGATGGTGTTTTAGATGGGATCGGTGCTTTCGATGCCGGCGCGCTCAAGCAAACGCGCAGCGCCCGGCAGAAACGGATGAATCTCCAGTGCCTGACGCACCGCATCGATGGCGGCCTCGTTCTGCCCCTGCTCAAGGCGGATGAGCGCGATGCCTGATATGGCTCCGAAATGGCGTGGCTCGATGGCGAGCACACGATCGATGTCCGCCAGCGAGCGGTCGTATTCACCGACCAGGTAGAGAACGGTGGCGCGCTTGTTCCAACCTTCCGCGAAGTTTGGGCGACGCTCGACAATGTTATCCAAGACCTGCAGTGCGCGCCGAAACTTGCCCAAAGACATCGCTGTCACCGCCTGGCCCATCAAGGCGTCAATGGGGGCCTCGCCCGAGCGCAACCAGGTTTGCCAGATGGCCTGCTCGAAAGCCTGTGCCTCGGAGGCGTTCTCGGCGCTCTTCAACTGCTCAAAGAGGGCGTCGAGCCGACGCGCTTGCTCGGTTAGGAAGGTATCGCTCGGGCCGATCAACTGTGGGCGATCACCGTCTTTTTCGGTCGCAGCATTTGGTGCCGCGAACCCAGCGCAAAGCGTTGATACAACCGCAATGCACGCGACAAGTCCTGCAATCTTGCTATGGCGTAGCTTCGGCAAATTTTTCGCCTCGTCCTTGGTCGTGGGCCAATGTGGCGATTAAAGCCGAATGCTTGGGGATTGTGCAAATGTATCGTACCCACGAAGTCGTGATAGGCGATAGCGCGTGCGGAGTGAGGCGTTCAAACGTCAGGGTTTTCACGATTGACGATGGCGCGGCGGATTTGTTCCGAAAGGCGCCTTTTTTGGGGTGCTTGGTCAAGCGCCGAGTCAGCCGGTTTGCCCATTGGACCGTCTTCACTATGGGCCGCCTGCTTCAGATCGTCCGGGGCCGCTGCTGGCGAGGGTGTCTTGTCAGCGTTCGCTTTATCCTTCATGACACTCGACCGCTCAAAGAACTTGGCTGAACGGAGATCGTCCAGCTCGACC
>JAUVMS010000093.1 GCA_030600135.1 Hyphomicrobiales bacterium
ATGCAAAACCTCGTCACTCGATAATCGGGGTCTGTGGCGCCGCCGAGCGCGGCATGACACCGGTAAGCCTTGGATCGGGCGCAATCTCCAGTTGGCGACGATATGGAACAAAGCCCGATCTAACATAAAAGCCGAGTGCGCCATGATGATCGTGCGTGCAGGTATGAAGCCAAAAGCGATCGATAGGCCGGGCCCAAGCCAAGTCGGTCGCTCGGTTCATCAGCCAACGACCGGCACCTTTACCTTGGCAGTGCGCTGCCACCCCAAGGAACGAGAGTTCGCATTCGCCATCATTGCGGAAATCAAGCTCGAGCAACCCTTCATCTTTGCCCGCAACCTCAAAGGCGTAGATCTCCACCTGGGGATGGCAGATGATGCTCACTAGCTCGCCGTCCGTGTACTCGAGGCGCGAAAACCAAAGCCAATCCTGACCTATTGCGCGATAAAGGCTCTTGTACCATTCGGGATTTGGTTGGCTTACATGGCGAAGCCTCCAGTCACCACTTGGCGACAGGTCCAGATTCGATGGCCGCTCGCGCATTTCCAGATGCGTAACGATGGCCGCAACCTTACCCGCCGCAATGTCCGTATACCCATCACTCAGCGGCATCGACACAACCTTTGCGCTCAAATGAAAACCGCATGCACTGTCCTCCAACTCTATCGCGCCTGCGCCCTTTGCACACAGCGACTTGAAACATACCCCCGATAGGCCTTATCTGCTGGGTATCGCAATTGCATGACCAATCGCTCTAGCTAGATCGCGACCAATGCCCACTGAACTCGAGACCATTTGCGACGACTTTGCCTTTCTGGACGAATGGGAGGATCGATATCGCTATGTGATCGACCTTGGTCGCGAGCTGCCGGATTTGCCCGAGACCGCGCGTTCGGACGCGAACAAAGTGAGGGGGTGCGTCAGCCAGGTTTGGCTGCAAACCAACATTGAGCCTGCCACCAACCCGCCTGACTCCATCCTTCGATTTCTGGGCGATAGCGACGCGCTCATTGTGCGCGGACTGATAGCCATACTTTTTGCCGTTTACAATGGCAGGACGGCACGTCAAATCGTCGAGACCGATGCCCTTGCACTTTTTACTGAGCTCGGGCTCAAAGAACATCTTACTCCGCAACGATCAAATGGCTTGAGCTCAATGGTTGCGCGCGTTCGCCGCGATGCAGAATTGGCTGCCGTCGGATAGCGCGCATTGTGGAATATTTGGTTCCAACCACTCGTCTATCGCCAGGCATCAAGCGTCGGTCGGAATTCCTCGTCTCCCCAATGCGATGACTTCGAACTCGAGCGGTCCTCACCCGGACTGGCTTGCATATAGCCATAGTGTCGAGCCAGTGCGTTGAGCGCCAAGTTGAGCACCACCTTGCCTGAGCGCCTTGCCCATCCGCGATCACGCTCGACCTCCTCCAATCCCTTAAGTTCGCAACAGACATCGAGCAAAACGCCGACGAACTCCGGCCCGACGGCACGCATTGCGGCACGCACGCGCTCTTGCGCAGCCAGAACCTCGTCGCGCAAATCCGCTCCCCCTGGCGCACTTCTTCGAGACCGGCCGTGGGACGGCGCATCGGCTGACCAATTCGCCGTTACCCGCGGTGCCAGCTGGCCGAACGTATAGTCGGCCCTCAGTCGCTCGCCGGCACGAAACTGCTCGTCGCTAATTAGGGGACGGCCGGCACGGTCTTTTCGACGCCTTAGCCAACCGAGCGGGCTTTCCGAGGCGTTGACCAGAACTTGCTCGCTATCAATGCCGACGGCTTGCACAGTACGCTCTTGATGTTGGGCACGGTGCACATCGCCAGTCGAAAGCTCGCGGCGCAGCCAACGGGCCCCATCGGGAGTAATGCGCCACACGGCACCGTTCCTCGAAATCCATCCCCGTCTCCGGGCAAGCGCAAACGCCTCGTGGCCAAACCGGGCGATGGTCTGTTGGCTCCCTTTTCTATCGTCTCCACTGGTCACCACCTCAATCGCCACGTCGGGATGCGCTGCATTTCTCACCTCGCGCGCGAGCCCATTGGACCGGCCGAGCTTTTTGAGCAACCTGACGACATCGCGTCGACATCGGCCGTCAACGTCGTTTGCGCGCTTCACCATCACCTATGCAGCCTCGCGATGAGACGATTGCGGGCCTGGGAGGCGCGATATCAGGAGGCTGGCGACCGCTTCGAGCACCGCCAACGCATGGTCGAACTTCGGCTCGTCTCGCCTCATTTCAACCGCCTGACACGCGTACGCAACAGTGGTTCGATCACGCCCGAACATGCGCCCGACCTCGGTCAGATTGAGGCCGCACGTGACGTGGATAAGATACATCGCGACCTGGCGGGCCAATGCGGTTCTTGCCTGCCCGCGGGTCTCAAGCGACAATTGGGCTGGGCTGACCCGATAGGCCACCGCAACCAGCCTGCTCAATTCAAACCCAACCGCCACCCGCCAATCGCGAGTTCGTGTTGCCCGGCAATAGTCCCGACAACGACCACGTTCAAATGTCCGATTACCCATCATTTCCCTCACTCAAACTAAAAATCGGAACCTGCGCCCTGCCATGGCGGCGCAGGTCAATATTTCGAAGCGATGATCAGGATACGGATGAAATTGTGAGCGCGGATAATGAAATAGATCACACTCAGAAGGAATTACGCGCAGTTAGTCTTAACTCAGTGGATCGCTTGCAAACCAACATCGAACTTGAGCCGAGATATCGTCAAATGATGGTTATGACGTCTGGTCCAAAGGTCTTTGGCAATCCCTCACTACTCTTCGAAAGTATGGGCAGCAAAGTTATCCTCGCCCCGCGGTGAGCGGACTTACACTGGCGCGATGAAGAGAAAAGGGCGTCGCCGGGTCATCCCGCCGAGCGACAATTCTGTCGAAACGGCGATTTCGAAACTGTGGGCGTCGCAGGAACAATCGGGTTTGCGTATACCGCGGCCCGATCCTGAAACCTGGCCGAAATCATCGACGCCATACCGCCGCGATCGAGACCTACCTCGGCTGATCCAGATCTTGCCGGATGAGATCGTCGGCGACAAGATGGCTCTCTGCAAGACCGCGCTCGTCCGACTGGAGCACGCACTGATCGCCGAATGGAGGCGTTGTATCTCCAGTCACTGGTCGTATGATCGCGTCCGTCACTTATGTTTGCTGCGCGCCGTTCGTGCAGAATGGTCCCGATTGGCTACGTCGGTACTGGAGACAGGATATCGCCGCGATCTAAGCGGAATCTAGATGTGAAATTTGAATTTGGGCGATCGGTTCCTGGAGTGCCGGCATCGGCTCCTGGAATGTTATGAGAGTGCTTCGGCAATACACACACAAGGCGACAACAAATCTTGGTTTATCAAAGGTTCGGTTGATCGCATTTGATGAACTGTATCAACAAGAAACATTTGTACTCAAGCAGGGTTCGTCTTCTTGAAGCGAAGGCTACGGCGTCGCATTCACAAAGCAAAGTGCGGTGGATGAAATCAAATCTGTAGTATTATCTCAACATCCACCGGCAACAATACAGCTAAAAATGGCCAATTATCTATCACGTAGGCCATCCTAGAGCTCAATTTAATCTAGCGCGGCTGTCGATCGCTTTAACGCCGACCTTTACGTCTTTGACCAAGCCCCATCTTCTTAGCCAAGTCGGAACGAGCCCGAGCATAGTTTGGCGCGACCATGGGATAATCATGCGGTAGAGCCCATTTTTCCCGGTACTCCTCGGGTGACATGTTGTAATGGGTGCGCAGATGTCGCTTCAATTGTTTGAACTTCTTACCATCCTCAAGACAAATTATGTAATCGGGTGTCACCGACTTCTTGATTGATACTGCCGGCCGAAGTTCCTCGCGAACTGGTTGCGTTCCCTTGACCGAAGCCCGTGTCAAGGCATCGTGAACATCACCAATTAAGCTCGGTATGTCCCCAGCTACAACAGCATTATTACTGACAAATGCTGACACAATCTCTGCGGTTAGTTCGACGAGTTCACCTTTCTCGGTTTGCTCTTCCATTGCCACTCTCCTTCCGAAACACTGCGAAATATCTGAAATACTATTCCGTCAGGCACTTAAAGTAGCTTTTATCTTGTCACACCCAGCGTTCACATAATCCTGGGTATGCCCCCAACTCAGCCGCTTCAAAGACGGAACAACTACAAATATGCTTTCCAGTCAGTCCAGTACTGGCTGAACAGCAACATAGTCGAAGATCTATCTAAAGCAGAGACTAACAAAACACAAGATCTCAAGATAGACTGTGGTAAAGTGCCCCGGAAATTGAATTAGCTCTTTGACGAAAGTGAAAGACATTTCCTACTGTTCGTTGAACATCTACGTGTAATACTCTGTAAGAAACATGTAACATGAATCTTGTCTTTACAGCGTCATCAGAATTACTACTTCTCGCCGATGCACCTTCACTTAGAGATATAATTTTCGGCTAAATGGCTGCATACAAACAAAAATATCATTTCATTCTAAAACCAATTCCAGTATCCAGGGTCTCACAACTTTCCAGTTGCAAGCAAAATTTCAGTAAGTAACATCTCGTTAAGAAATTGTAGCGGGATTACAAGTAGTAAACGATGAGAGAGGCGCCGAGTAGCAGTGTCGTCCAAAATGCCATGTTTCCCGTTGGCCATTGACGACCAAGAATTCCTTCGGGACCGTGGTGGCGATACAGTTGACGAACAAAGCGCGTGACTGTGTTGGCCGCACGATTGGCCATGCCATTCCAAACATCGCCGCTGCGCATCTGAAATTCTTCCGCCAACATCCAGCCAAAACGTCTGTAGAACCAATCGAAGTCGAGCGTTATCGTCAACGATCGCTTGAGCCAGCCCAGCATCAGGAAGAATGCGAGCCCCGAAAAGAGCAATAGCTGCAGCTGAAACACCACGTGTGCCCCTGTGTAGGGCACGTAGTTCACAGGGAACGGCAATAGATTGTAGAGCACGCCCGGCGCGACCCCGAGTCCCAGGCACATTACCGAGAATATGATCATCGCCAGGCGCATGTTCCAAGGCGGCTCGCTCGGACGCAATCCCGAATCCTTTTGGAAGAAGACGAACCAAGGAAACTTGATGCCAGCATGCAGAAAAACACCAGCCGAAGCCGCCGCCAGCAAATACCAAACAATAACCAAATGCCCATCGGCCGCGCCTTGCGAAATCATGGACTTCGCAGGAAAGCCCGACGTTAGGGGAAAGGCCGAAATCGAGAGCGCACCGATGATCCCGCAGACGCCGGTGACCGGCATGGTGCGAAAGAGACCGCCAAGATCGGTGCACTTGCGCTTGCCCGTCATATACAGCACCGAGCCCGCCGACATCAGGAGCAATGCCTTATAGATGATGTGCACGAATGCGTGGGCGGCGGCCCCATTCAGGGCCATCTGCGAGCCGATTCCGATCCCTGTCACCATGAACCCAACCTGGTTCACGATGCTGTAGGCCAGGATCCGCCGCATGTCGTTTTCGAGAATTGCGTAGATTATGCCGTAAAAGACCATGTAGAGACCGATGTAGATCAGGATCTCCGTGCCGGCGAACCCGCGCAGCAACACATAAACCGCCGTTTTGGTTGTAAAGGCCGAGAGAAACACCATGCCGCTCCACGACGCTTCCGGGTAAGCGTCTGGCAGCCAGGCGGCGAGCGGCGGCGCGCCGGCATTGATCAAGAAACCGATGAGAATGAGCATGCGCGGCACCGTATCGGCGCTCATTTGCGTGAACGCGATCGAACCGGTGTTTGCAATCTCTCCCGCGATACCTGCCATCAAAATCACGCCGCCAAGGAAGTGGATGGCGGCGTAGCGCAACCCAGCGCCATAGGCCCTTGGCCCCGCCGACCAAACGATCAGCGTCGATCCGATGGCCATGATCTCCCAAAATACGAACAGGGTGATGAGATCGCCTGCAAACACCGCGCTCACCGCGCTGCCGGCATAAACAAAGGCCGCCGACATTTCCAAGACCGACAACTGGTTGAGCGCAAAGAGCCCGCCTACCAGGGCCATGATCGCAAAAACGGTTGCAAACAAACGGCTGAGCGCGTCGCCTTTGAGCGGTACGATCTCGTAGTCGAGATAGTGCAGTGTAATCTGTGCGCCGTCGCCAACCTGCCACACCAGGTAGAGACAAAGTGCCGAGGCGACGAGCAACAGCGCCTGACGCAATGGACGGGCCAACCAGGGCAACAAAAGCCCGGCGATGATGAGAACCAAGCCCGGTGGGAAGGCGCCGACACTACTCATCATAATAGGTATCCGGCCGTTTGAGCAGCACACTGAGCGCTTTTGAAAATACAACCAAACCGACGCAACTGATAAATCCGAACCAGGCACCGAAACCGAATGTGCCATCGAGCCCGAAGTAGCTGTGGTGATCGACAAAAAGGTCCGCCAGCACGGTTAGCGCCAGAATGATCGCGAAAACCCACCACAAGAGGCGGATCGTCGACGGGCGTACTAACCAATGGTCCTGCATGGTTCAGCGTCCCACCATCATGTTCGCAAGGGTCAGTGGCACTCCCGGCATCAAGAACAGGACGACCGTAGCCACCGCCGTTGCCGTCAATGCCGCCACCATCGGCCACGGGGCCTCGCCATGGCTGTGCTCGGCCGCCTCACCATCAGGCGGGCGCCAAAACGCGGCATAGACGACCGGCAGGAAATAGGCGGCATTCAGCACCGTACTTGCCATGATGACACCCACTGCCACCCATTGACCAGTGCTCGCGGCACCTGAAAGCATGTACCATTTGCCGAGGAAGCCTGCAGTCGGCGGCAGCCCGATCATGGACAGCGCCCCCACGGCGAATGCGCCCATCGTCCACGGCATGCGCCGGCCAATGCCGTTGAGCTGACTGACCTCGGTCAGGTGAGAGGCCGTATAGATCGAGCCGGCAGCAAAGAAGAGCGTGATTTTGCTCACGGCATGGGCGGCGATGTGGAGTGTCGCCCCGACCACCGAAATGGGAGTTAATATCGCAGCGGCGAGCACGACATACGACAGCTGGCTCACAGTGGAATAGGCAAGCCTCTTTTTCAGGTTGTCCTGCCTGAGCGCTACAATCGAGGCGATGAGCACTGTCGCGCCCGCAACGTAGACCAGCCACCCGGCATGCCCCGACGTGCTCAACGTCTCGATGCCGAAGACATAGACCACCACCTTGACGACACTGAACACGCCGGCCTTGACGACGGCAACAGCGTGAAGGAGCGCGCTCACCGGTGTCGGTGCGACCATCGCGGCCGGGAGCCAAAAATGGAACGGCATCACCGCCGCCTTACCGATGCCGAAAATATAGACCGCGAGCAAGACACCGAGCGTGAGGCCATCGGCCTTGCCGGCGAGGATGCCGCCCGGAGTGAAATCAGCGGTGCCACCAATGACCCAGGTGGCGATTATCGCCGGCAGCAGCAACACCATCGACGTCCCGAGAAGCAAAAGCAGATAGACCCGCCCCCCATTTATCGCCTCCTCGGTGGCTTTGTGGGTGACGAGCGGGTAGGTCGACAATGTGAGGATCTCGTAAAACAGAAAGAGTGTGAACAGGTTTTTGGCAAAGGCAATCCCGATCGTACTGGCGATCGCAATGGCAAAGCAGATGTAAAAACTCGTCTGGCGAGGCTCGTTGTTACCGCGCATATAGCCAATCGAATAGAGCGAATTCACAATCCATAGCGAGGACGCCACGAGTGCGAAGAGCATACCGAGCGGCTCGATCTTGAAGGCCAGCGCCAGCCCCGGCGCAATCTCGAGACCAGTCCACTCTGGCTGTTCGCCGTTCAGGACGAGTTGTAGCAACTGCAATACGGTGACGAGCAGCAACACCGTTGCGCTGAGTGTAATACCTTCGCGCAGATTTGGGGCCGCACTCGCCAGCGGAATAAAAATCGCCGCGAATACGGGGATAAGCAACGCGGCAATAATGAGCTCACTTGGCGTCATTGCTTCGTCCCCGCTGCAGCCGGCACTTCAATTGCCTGCTCGGCCCCGAGCAAGTGGGCTGCTGCCTTCGAGGCATAGCCCGCGCTCATTGACGTGGCGAAACCAAAATAGACGACGCAGCCTGCCAAAAACAGCATCGGCAGTAGCATCGACGCCGGTGGCTCGCGTGCATTGTCGGCGATTGGTTTGGCCTCGCGAAACCATGCGATCTCGATCACCCGACCGATATAGACCACCGAGATCAGCGAACTCACCATGACGATGGCGACCAACCACCACCACCCCTCTTCGAGCGCGCCGACGGCTAGAAACCATTTGGAGACGAAGCCGGCCGTGCCTGGCGTGCCGATAATGCTCAACCCGGCTAGCACAAAGACACCCATGGTCAGCGGCATGCGCCGTCCGAGGCCGGCGAAGTCATCGATCTTGCATGTCTTCATGCGATAGACGATGGCCCCAACCGCCAGAAAAAGTGCCGCCTTGGTTATGGCATGATTGAACAAGTGGACAATGCCGCCCGTCAGCCCCTGCTTGTTGGCGAGCCCGATGCCGAGGGTCATGTAGCCGATCTGCGCCACCGATGAATACGCCAGCATTCGCTTGACGTCTTCCTGAAAGACGGCGACGAGCGAGGCACCAATCATGCCGGCGACAGAAAGAACGATGAGAATTTCGCTGACTGGCAGCCCTTCAAAAATCTGACTGACCGAAAAGACCGAGAAGAAATACCGAACCAACAGATAGACGGCGACCTTGGTGGCACTCGCAGCCAAGAAGGCGGTTGCAAAGGACGGCGCATATGCATAGGCACCCGGCAACCAGCTGTGGAGAGGGAAAAGGGCCAGCTTCAGACTGATGCCAACGAAGAGAAACGCGACAGCCGCCAGCACCGGTGGCTGAAAGCCGAGTTCGCCCAGGCGACTCGAGATATCCACCATGTTGAGGCTGCCGGTCAGCGAATAGAGAATGCCGACGCCCAAGACATAAAACGTCGCACCGATAGTCCCGACGATGAGATATTGGTAGGCGGCCAAAAGCGCCCGCCGGTCGCGCCCGAGCGCGATCATCACGTAGGTTGAAAGCGACGAGATTTCGAGGAAAACAAAGACGTTGAAGGCATCGCCCGTGATCGTTATGCCGAGCAACCCGCACAGAGACAACAGGTACATGGTGTAAAACCATGCTTGCCGGGTCGAATCGATCTCCGTGGCAATGCTTTTGCGGGCAAACGGAATAATGACGGCTGCGACGCCCGAAACCAGG
>JAUVMS010000412.1 GCA_030600135.1 Hyphomicrobiales bacterium
GAAAAATGCAGATTGGCCTTTTTCTGGAGGGTTGGCAGGTCGATGACGCCGAGGGCGCGGACGGCTTCAATGTCATTTGGGTCCTCGATGCCGGCTTCCTTCATGGCCTTGCAAGTGCGCTGGACAATACGGCCGACGCCGGTCTCGCCGACGAACATGTGATGGGCCTCTTCGGTGAGCATGAAGCGGCAGGTGCGCGACAGCGGATCGAAACCGGATTGCGCGAGCGCCTCGAGCTGCATCTTGCCATCGCGATCGGTAAAATAGGTGAACATGAAGAACGACAGCCAATCGGGCGTTTCTTCGTTGAAGGCGCCCAACATGCGCGGGGCGTCCTCGTCGCCTGAGCGGCGTTGCAAGAGCTCTTCGGCTTCCTCGCGGCCATCGGCGCCGAAATACTTTTGCAGAAGGTAGACCATGGCCCACAGATGGCGGCCTTCCTCGACATTGACCTGGAAAAGATTACGCATGTCGTAGAGCGAGGGCGCGGTCTTGCCCAGATAGCGCTGCTGCTCGACGGAGGCAGGTTCGGTGTCGCCTTGGATAACAATCAGCCGGCGCAGCATGGCACGATATTCACCCGGCACTTCCTGCCAGGCGGCCTCGCCAGCGTGATTGCCAAACGGGATTTTGCGATCTTCGACCTGAGGTGCGAGCAGGATGCCCCACTTATACTCCGGCATCTTGACGTAATCGAATTTGGCCCAGCCCTTGGGATCGACGCTTATGGCGGTGCGGAGATAAACGAGAGCTTCCTGAAAACCCTTCGGCCCCATGTCCATCCACCAATCGATGTAGCCTGGATGCCATTTCTCGAGCGCTTTTTGTACGCGGCGATCCTCACTGAGGGCGATGTTATTGGGAATCAAACCGTCGTAGTCGACCTGCATGCTCGCTGACATGATTAGACTCTCCTCTTGTCGAAGGTCGGCTGGACGCCGGAGCCGTAGCGACTCAATGCGCCGTCCTTTCCGACAGCGTTGGGGCGCTGAAATATCCAATTTTGCCAAGCTGTCAGGCGGCCGAAAATCTTGGTTTCCATGGTCTCGGGCCCGGCGAAGCGCAGGTTGGCTTCCATGCCGGTCAAGGCGTCCGGAGAAAAACTGGCGCGCTCCTCCATCATGATGCGCACCTCGTCATCCCAGTCGAGGTCGTCATAGACGAAGGTGACGAGGCCAAGCTCGTCCGCAGATCCGGCGTCGAGCGTTTCGCCCATCCGCTCCTTTGCAGCTTTGACGCTATGTGGTTCCCCGAGGAAGCGGGTTGCGAGCCTGGTGAGGTCGTTGCTCATGGGATAGGCGGCGAAATTGAGCGGGCTCAGTGAGACGGTGGCCGGCGAACGGTTGTCGCCCTCAAACGTACCGTCGAGCATGATGGAGCGATCGGCGGCGAAGGCCAGTTCGGCGAGCGTGCCAGCATAACAGCTGCCGGGTTCGATGAGGGCAATGAGGCTGCGTGAGGTGACATCGATCCGCTTGAAGACTCGCTTCAGGTAGTGGCGGGTCTCGTTGATGAACCAATGATCCTTTTCGTTTTCGAGAAGCCGATCATGGGCCATCACGGTGGCTGGGTCGCCTTCGGTGTGGAAGACCAAAAGACCGATCTCCGACTCGTTTGTTCTGAGGTGAAGAATGGCGTCGTCCAGTTCGCGCGCAAGGGCAAGCGGCCAAAAGGCGACGCCGAGTTTGTTGGCTTGTTCAGCGGATGTTGGCGGTTCGGCGGTCGGGCCCTGAACAGTGATGTCGGCACGCCCCAACGCCCTGTCGATCTCGATTCGGACGTTGGGATAACTGATGGCATCGCCTGCAACTTCTCGCGTGAGCTTGTTGAGCTTGACGCCATTGGCCTGATCCGGCCTCGTCGAGCTTTTTGCGAGTTCTTGAGCGCGGGCATCGACCCGCTCCTGCCACTTCGATTTGGGCGCGATCTCATCGACGAGACGCCACTCGACGGCGCGCCTTCCTTTGATCCCTTCCTCGATGGAGCAAAAGACGTCGGCGCGATCGCGGCGCACCTTGCGCTTGTCGGTGACTCGCGTCAGCCCACCGGTGCCTGGCAGAACCGCAAGGAGCGGCGTTTCTGGCAGCGCAACGGAGGAGCTGCGGTCGTCGATCAACATGATGTGGTCTGCCGCAAGCGCCAGCTCGTAGCCACCACCGGCGGCCGCGCCGCTGACCGCGCAAAGGTATTTTTGGCCGCTCGACGCGCTCGCATCTTCGATGGCATTGCGCGTTTCGTTGGTGAATTTGCAGAAGTTGACCTTATGGCAATGGCTCGCCTTGCCAAGCATTCGGATGTTGGCGCCGGCGCAAAAGATCCGGTCCTTGCCGGAGCGCATGACGACGGTCTTGACGCAGGGGTGCTCGAAGCGAAGGCGCTGAACGGCATCATAGAGTTCAATATCGACGCCAAGATCGTACGAATTCATCTTGAGTTCGTAGCCCTCAAAAATTCCGCCCTTTTCATCGACGTCCATTGTCAGGTTCGCGATGGGTCCATCGATCTCAAGACGCCAGTGACGGTATTGGTCTGGATTTGTCTGGAAATCGATCATTGAGGCCTCAGCGTTGAAAATTGTGCAATTTCTTGCAGTATATTGCCGGATTGAGCTTGTTTCTGTTGTTATCCGGCACTATAGTGACGCTCCCGAAACTTGTCTACTCGCGATTGGAAGTTTCTGGCCGTTTGTTGGCAAACCGGGCATGGCCCTACAATTTGTGCGTGGGCGGCGTGGCGGGCGAAGATCGCCTATTGCGCAATCGTGCTTTCGGGCCCTTGGGAGGCGTGGCGACGATGAGCCAACAAGGTCTGCTCAGCGCCATTGGGAAGCGCGTCCTTGCGGCGCGGCGCGCGGCCAACTGGACCCGCCAGCAACTTTCGGCGGAGGCGGCGGTTTCCGAGCGCTACCTGGCGCAACTCGAGAAGGGCGAGGCCAATGTTTCGCTGGCCGTTCTGTTGCGTGTCACCGAGGCTCTCGCGATTGATTGCCAGGCTCTGTTTGCACCCCTGCTCGACGAGCCTGCCGGCCGCGTCGCAGGGACGACGCCGGACCAGCGCATCGCCACGCTATTGCGTACACTCAGCGCTAGCGAGATCGATCAGGCCTATGAAGTGCTCAAGCAGTTCGTCGAAAGCGAGCGGCAAGCGCTCTGTGGCGTCGCGCTGGTCGGGCTTCGCGGTGCGGGCAAAACAACACTGGGTGAACGGGTGGCGCGGCGGCTCAATCTGCCATTCGTGCAGCTCACCAAGCTCATTGAGAAACGAGCTGGGATGGGGGTTGAGGAGATTTTCAGCCTGGGTGGGCAAGATGCGTTTCGCCGCCAGGAAAGGGAGGCCGTTGCCCAACTCATCGAAACGGGTGAATTTGCGCTCGTGGAGACCGCCGGAGGGATCGTCGAAAACGGTGACGCCTACGAGTTGGTGCTGGCCCGCTTTCGCACGATTTGGCTGAGAGCCAGTCCTGAGGAACACATGGACCGTGTCATCAATCAAGGGGACTTTCGCCCAATGGCGGGGCACGACCAAGCCATGACGCATTTGCGTTCCCTGCTCGTGGCGCGAGAACCGCAGCATGCGCGCGCAAACGATGTACTCGATACCTCACGGCGGGACATCGAAAATTGCGTCGGCGAGTTGGCCCGCCTGATCGAGCCGATCACAACAAGCGAGCGAACCGATCGACTGCCAAAGGGGGACGAGGCGACAGTCGCATAGCAAATACGCCAAGTCCGGTAC
>JAUVMS010000446.1 GCA_030600135.1 Hyphomicrobiales bacterium
AGCGCTCGTAGCCGGGCAGATACTTCGTCCCCTTGCCGGCAGCGATGACCGTGAACCCGCAGGCGCGTGCCCAATCGACCATTTCGCATACGAGCGCCGGTTGATCGCCGTAGGCCATCGAGATTGTGACATCGGCGGCCGCGGCTTCACGCGCTAGCACCGGGCCGGCCAGGACGTCAGCCTCCACGTTCACCATGACAACGTGCTTGCCTTGGTTGATGGCTGCGCGGGCGTGGGCAAGACCGGCGGCCGGCACGCCGGTGGCCTCGATGACCACCTCGACGTCGTCACGCGTGGCGAGTTCGCGGCCGTCTTCGAGGAACGTCGTCGCCCTGATTTGGTCGTCGCTCCAGCCGACATCGAGACAAGCAGCTCGGGCGCGATCTGGCGTGATGTCGGCGATCGAGGAAACCGTGATGGCCGCGCTCGTCGGGACCTGGGATAGAAACATGGAGCCGAATTTGCCGGCGCCAATCAATCCGACCTTAATGGGACCCGAGGCCGTGGTGCGCTCGAGGGCGCGGTTGTGCAGATTTGCTGCAAAGCTCATTGGCCGTCCTCTGCGATGTCCGCCTTACTGATGCCGCTAGTGCCGCCCAATGCCGTAATGATGGCTTGCCTGATGCTGGCTGCGCAAGCATTTCGCAAGTGCGAAAGTGCCGTTCCCGGTAATTTTGTTGCTCATTGACCGAGGCGAGCGGAGCAAAATGTCATCCTTTGGGCTTCAAACGACAGAAGGTTTTGATATTGACCTTAGCGCTTGTTTGAACCTCAACTGGGTCCCAAATTCATGTAAGATCAAGGGGATGGAGCGATTCAATTTGCTCTTCCAGGAGGGAAGATAACCAATCGAGGTCTGACATGAAACCGGCTGCCGTCAATGTCGTCTTTCAAAGCGAATCCTTTCGCGACCATGAGCAGGTCGTGTTTGTCAGAGACAAAGCCACCGGACTTCGCGCGATCATCGCCATTCATGACAGCACCCTCGGACCAGCCATGGGCGGAACTCGCATGTGGCCATACGAGACCGAAGCGGCGGCGCTCAGGGACGCGCTGCGCCTCTCCCACGGCATGACCTACAAGAGTGCCATGGCCGGGCTCGACCTGGGTGGCGGCAAAGCCGTCATCATCGGCGATGCCCGCAAGGACAAGACGCCCGAGTTGCTGACCGCCTATGCCAGCTACGTGGACCGCCTCTGTGGGCATTTCATCACCGGCGAGGACGTCGGCATGACTGTGGCCGACATGGACCTGATGGCCAAGGTTACGCCGCATATTCGCGGCACGTCGTCGGGCCACGTAGGCGATCCGTCGCCACATACGGCACTTGGCGTTTTCAGGGGCATCGAGGCTGCCGTTCGACATAAGCTCGGCCGTAACGGTCTCGGTGGTCTGAAAGTTTGCATTCAGGGGCTCGGCAACGTTGGTATGGCATTGGCGGAACTGTTGCACGCGGCGGGCGCCGTGCTGGTGGTCGCTGACATTCGTGAGGGCGCCGTCGAGCAAGCCCGGGAGCGGTTCGGTGCAACGAGTATCGCAGCCGATGTGGCCCACACCGCCGAGGTTGATGTCTTTGCTCCGTGTGCCTTGGGTGGGGGGCTCAATGGGCGGACGATCCCGGAGATGCGAGCGTCTATCGTTGCCGGTTCGGCCAACAACCAGCTCGAGAGCGAGGGCGATGGCGAGCTGTTGCGGGCGCGCCAAATCCTTTATGCGCCCGATTACGTCATCAATGCCGGTGGCGTCATATCCATTGTCCATGATACGGACGGATTCTCCTTCGAGGCCATGCGCGGCGACGTTGTGCGCATCGGCGAAACGTTGTCCGAGATTTTCGAGCGCGCGTCCCGAGAGGGCGTTGCCACGTCGATCATCGCCGACCGTATGGCAGAGGAACGGCTTGCCAGCGCGTAACGTGCCACATTGTTCTTAGCGGCATGAGTCCGGCGCACTCAGTTAGCCTGTCCAACAAAATGATGTCATACTGATTGTCACTCGGTGCCAGATCAGCGATCCTCGCCCACAACTTGAGCGGTTCACTGATCGATGGAGTGGGTCTTTTGACATCGATTCCCGGAACATCACAAGGCTGGCAGCGCTTACCACGCGAACGCCTCGAAAAAGCCCTCGCATTCCGCGATTTCATGGTTGGCGAGGCGCGCCATATTCCCGATCCCAATGATATCGTGACGGCTGTCGCCACGAGGCTCCGAGGCGCTGGCGTGCCGCTCGACCGCACGACAACGATTATCCGAGTCCTCAATGCGGAAAGCCAGGCCATCATGCGGATATGGGAGCGCGACAGTGGCGTACGCGACATGGCCATCGACTATGGCGAACGGTCCAACGTAGGATACAACTCAAGCCCGATGGCTGAAGCCCACCATACTGGGGAGTGGGTGAATTTGTGGTTGCCCGATACACCCGATGACCGGTTCGAAATCGTACCGGAGCTCAAGGCTGACGGATTTGTCCACTACATCTGCGCACCGGTTTTCCTCACCAACAAGATGACAAATGCCCTGACCTTTGCGACCAAGTCGCCGAGCGGGTTCGCGGAAGAGGACATTGCAGTACTGCGAATGGTGTTTCCGGCCATAGCTGCCTGCCAGGAGATCTTGGCGATGCATCGTATTCTGCGTGAGGTGATGCGGATGTATGTGGGGGCGGAACCGCACCGCCGCATTCTTGCAGGTGATGTGCGCCGTGGCGAGGTGGTGCGTATTCGTTCCGCGATCCTGTTTGCCGATATGCGTGATTTTACTGAGTTGACGGCGGACATGTCGCCTGAGGAGGCGACCGGGTTGCTGAATGCCTACTACGATTGCCTGGTGCCCCCCATTGAGAAGCAGGGCGGTGAAGTTCTCAAGTTTATCGGTGACGGTGTGTTGGCGATCTTTCGCTCGGAGACCGAAGGCTTGGAGGCCTGTGCGCAGGCGGTGGCGGCCGCTCAAATGGCGCTCGCGCGCGTCGCCGAGCAGACGGAGACCGCAATTCCCTTTGAAGTTGGGATCGCGCTTCACTTCGGCGAGGTTGCCTATGGCAATGTGGGTTCCGGTCTTCGACTCGACTACACGGTGATCGGCAGAGACGTCAATTTGACCAGTCGACTGGCGAGCTTTTGCGGGACGGCGAAACGGCCCCTGCTTGTTTCCGAGGCGTTTCGCAAGCTGGTGCCGCAGTTCGAGGCTGCAAGTTTGGGTCGGCACGAATTCAAGGGCATTGCCGACCGCCAGGAGGTGTTTGAGCTCATCGATCGCACATGCTCTTGACTTGGTGGCCTCAAAACGACAGCTTGCGATGGCCTTCAGGTCTTGCGCACCCGTAGCTCAACTGGATAGAGCGTCGGACTTCGAATCCGAAGGTTGCAGGTTCGAGTCCTGCCGGGTGCGCCAGTGATTCCAATCACTTAGCTGCTTCACTTTAACCCAAGTATCGTGCTTGCGGGAGTTTTGCGGGAGTCGCTGAGGACACAC
>JAUVMS010000062.1 GCA_030600135.1 Hyphomicrobiales bacterium
TCCATTCGGGGTCACTCAATGCCGCAAAGCCGATTTCAATCGCCGGTCCGCACACCGACCACGGACCGAACTGGTCTCGCAAACGCTGGTCAAGTCGCGGCTCGCAGATCGCAAACCCCAAACGAACCCCCGCCAGTCCAAAAAACTTGCCGAAGGAGCGCAGGATGATGAGACCGCCATTGGCGGCATGGCGGACCGCGCTCAGCTCCGGATAAGGATCGCAAAAAGCTTCATCGACGACCAGCACACCGCCGCGCTCGCCGAGCCGCTTGCCGATCGACGCCAGCTCATCGGGCGACCAAGTGCGTCCATCGGGATTGTTGGGATTGACGATGACTATATGATCCAAGTCGTCGCCCGTGGGCTCCGCCAACTCGATCACCGCGTGATTGCTGGCGAGCCAGGCGGCCTCATGCTCGCTATACGTCGGGCCGACAACGCCCACGTTCCCAGAGCCAAACAATCTTGGAATTGCCTGTATCAGGGCCTGCGTACCCGGCGCGGCGAAGAGACCAGCATCCGGCGGAACGCCATAGGCAGCGCGGGCAGCCGCTTCCAACTCGGCGAGGCGCGCTGGAGACGGAAGTCGGCGATAGCAGTCCACCGCCAACGGCCGGAACGCGAACGCGGTCGGGTTGATTCCGGTTGAGAGGTCAAGCCAGTCATCGCCGGCAATTCCGAACCTCCGGCTCGCCTCGGCCAAATCGCCGCCGTGCATCACGACTTCTTCCTCCAAATCACAACTCCCGAGCTTAAACCAGCACGTCGCGGCACGGTCAATGTGAGAGCCTTGACGCTGAACCCGGTCTCGCGCATTTTCGCGCGCCATGACCAAACCGCCGAAAACCTGCATCTACGTCTGCAACACCTGCCGCCCGGAAGGCTTCGTCGGCGATGATGAGGATCGCCCGGGCGCGGTTTTCGCTCGCGCCTTGTTGCGTGAGGCCCAGGGCCAAGGGCTTACCGAACAGATCGAACTCAAGGCCGTCAATTGCCTGAGTGTATGCAAGCGGCCATGCACCGTCGCGGTTTCGGACGCTGGCAAGTTCACCTACGTGATCGGCGATCTCGAGCCGGAGCGCGATACAGCCGCGGTGCTGGAGTTCGTCATGAAGTATCGCGAGGCTGGCGATGGCATTACCAAATGGCGCGAGCGCCCTGAGGTCGTCCGCAAGGGCACGGTGGCCCGCATCCCGCCGGTCGGTCATGACGCCGCGCCGGTCACGAGCATCGTCACCCGTCCAGACAGCGATGAGACAACTTAGGCGTCGCTTCTGTCGATGAGATGCATGAATGATCCGGCCACCGATCCGCGGCGCAGACCACATTTGCTCTGGTTCTCCAGATTCACAAAGAGCGCCTCTCCCTCTTCCGCAATAGCGCTGGCGTAGTGGAATTCGTGCCCCCGGTAACATTGCCCGACGGGACCGAGCACACATGGTCCGGACAACGAAATGTGGCGATAGCCGAGATGCAGACGGCGCTCGGCAAATGACGTCTCGACGCTGAGTAGTCCAGCCATTCGGAGCCCTACGCCGTCGGCATCGACCAACGTCTTGCCGAGCACCATGTAGCCACCACATTCACCGTAAATGCTCACGCCATTCTCCGCCGCCTGACCGAGGCCTCCAATAAAACTTTGAGCCGCAGCCAACCGGGCGCCGTGGAGTTCCGGATAGCCGCCAGGCAGATAAACCGCATCGGCCCGCGCGTCAGGTGCTTCGTCGGCCAGTGGAGAAAATAGCGCTAGTTCGGCGCCCGCCCGGCGCCACCCCTCGAGAACGTGCGGATAGGCGAAGCGAAACGCCACGTCACTCGCCACCGCGATACGTTGTCCCAAGGGCTCTATCGGCACAGAATGAACCGATGGCGTGCCGCAGGAGCGCGGGGGCCGCGCAATCGCCATCAGCCGCTCGATATCGCAACCCTGCTCGACCGCGTCTCCCGCCTTCTCCAAGAGCGCTTCGAGCCCCGGCTGCTCTTCCGCCTGCACGAGACCCAAATGACGAGACGGGAGTTCAATCGAAGTGTCGCGCATCAGTGTGCCGAAGACAGGCACGCCAATCTCGTCCATGGCCTTTGAAAGCATGCGCAGGTGTCGCGCGCCTGCAACCATGTTCAAGATGACGCCGGCAACATCGACCGCTTCGTCAAAGTCACAAAATCCCTTGGCGAGCGGCGCAATCGATTGCGCCAGTCCGGAGCAGTTGACGACCAAGACCACCGGCCAATCGGTCCGTCGCGCCACCTCCGCCGTCGAGCCATCGCTTGTCTGGCCAGCGCGCTCGGCGCCGTCGAAAAGGCCCATCACCCCTTCCGCGACGACCAAATCGCCTGCATCTGCGAGCTTCGCTACGAGAGCCCCGAATATCGAGGGACGCATCGCCCAGGCATCGAGATTCTGCGATGGTTGCCCGCAAGCGAGCGCATGGAATTGCGGGTCGATGTAGTCGGGTCCGATTTTGGCGGGCGCCACACGCAAGCCACGGCGCTTAAGAGCGCGCAAAAGTCCGAGCGTGACGGTTGTCTTGCCTGATCCGGTCGACGGCGCGGCGATGATGAGGCCAGGACCAGCCATCGTCTTAGATCCCGGCTGCGGCCTGCTGTGTTTCGGCGATTGAGGTGAACGCGCTTTCGGCCCAATCGAGCGAGGCCTTGAGTCGCACAATCTCACCGACGACGATCATGGCCGGTGGCTCGAGGCCGGCCTGTTTGACCTCTTCCGCCGCATTCTCGAGGGTTGTCACGACGGTACGCTGCTTGCCGGTCGATGCATTGCTGACAACCGCGACGGCTTCGTCCGCCGCCCGCCCTTCAGCAATCAACCGCTTCGAAATCTCATCCAGTAGGCGAAATCCCATGTAGATGACCAGCACCGGCGAGCCGCGCGCAATTGCCTCCCAATCGAGCGCACTCGACAGTCCGCCCAGCGCATCGTGCGCGGTGATCAATGTCAGCGCTTGATTGTAGTCGCGGTGGGTGACCGCCAGACCTGCGTAGGCCAAGCCACCAATTCCGGCCGTCACTCCCGGCAGAATCCGAAACGGTACGCCGGCCGCTCCGAGCGCAATCGCTTCCTCTGCGCCACGACCGAAGACGAACGGGTCGCCGCCCTTCAACCGCAGCACCCGACAGCCGCTTCGAGCGCTTTGCACGAGTTTCGACGTAATCTCGGGTTGCTTGAGCGAAGGATGGCCGGCTCGCTTGCCGACGAAAACCCGTGGCGTGTCATTAGGTATGAGACGGAGAATGTCATCGCTGATGAGCGCATCGAAATAGACGACATCAGCGTCCTGCAGGGCATGGTAGGCCTGCAGCGTCAACAGTCCCGGATCACCGGGGCCTGCGCCGGTCAGCCACACCCATCCCGGCTCGAACCTCGGCAGGAATGCAAAGCTGCGCGCCGGCGGATTGGCAGCCGCCAGTTCGATACCCGAGCGAGGCAATGACCCGCTCGAAATGTTATGCCTGACACGCGTCATGTGGCCAGCTATCTTACATCGCCGAAGCAGTTGAGGAACATTGGCTTACCAGAATGACCGTCGCCCGCATACTCATTCTTGGCGGTACGAGCGAGGGATTTGCAATTGCCCGAATTCTTGGCGCGGATGCACGATTCGACATTATCTCGTCGCTTGCCGGTCGCACACCCGCGCCAAAGCAGCCGGTGGGCAAAATTCGCCGGGGTGGGTTCGGCGGCGTCACCGGCTTAAACGATTATCTGACTGCCAACGCTATCTCGATCGTCATCGATGCCACCCATCCATTTGCGCATCAGATCTCGCGAAATGCGACATTTGCCGCGCGCCGGGCGTCGATACCGATCGTCCACGTGTGGCGGGATGGCTGGTCACGGTGCCGCGGCGATTGCTGGCATGAGGTCGATACCATCGAGCAAGCCGCCGATGCCATCCCGAGTTCCGCGCGGGGCATTTTCCTGACAACCGGCAAGACCAGCCTCGGAGCCTTCGCCAATCGCCACGATGTCCACTTTCTCGCCCGAATCGTCGCACCCATATCAACTGATGATGGGATCCTCCGACTGCCGCGCAATTTGCAGTTGATTTGCGATCGCGGCCCCTTCCGCTATGACGATGAGCGCGAACTGCTGCTGGCACACGAGGTGAGCTGCATTGTGACCAAGAACAGTGGTGGCGAGGCGGCACGGGCCAAGCTGGACGCGGCGCGCGACCTGGGTCTGCCGGTCATCATGGTTCGGCGTCCGCCACCTCCCGATGGGCCGACGGTGGCGACCGCGGACGGCGCCCTCGCCTGGCTCGAGCGCCAACTGCCGCACGAAACGACAGCCGATGCATCGAATTTGTCATCCATGCCGGACGGCTAAAGGGAACGCGATGATGCAACAAAGGGCGCGCCAAACGACACCGGTCGCGCGGACCGGTCCGTCGCCGGAAAATTCCGTTTGGCTCTCGGTCGTCGGTATTGGCGACGACGGTTGGGAGGGCTTGAGCCCCGCGGCGCGCGAGGCGATCCACGCGGCTGACCTCGTGGTTGGCGGCGATCGCCATCTCGCGCTGATCCCGGCCGGCGCATATGAAACCCGTGCCTGGACCAGCCCCATTCGCGATGCCGTGGCTGATCTGGCGAGCGAAAAGCCCCGGCAGGTTTGCATATTGGCAAGCGGCAATCCCCTGCTTTTTGGCGTCGGAACACTTGTTGCCGAGGCGTTTCCAAACGGCCAGGTTCGCATCATGCCGCACCTTTCAGCGTTTTCCTTGACCTGCGCTCGGCTGCATTGGCCGGAAACGGAAGCGAAGCTGATTTCGCTCTGCGGTCGCGCCAAGGAACGGCTCAATGCCCACCTCTTTGATGGCGCGCGATTGATCGTGCTGAGCGCTGACGGCAAGACGCCAGTCGAGGTTGCCGCATTGCTTTGCGAGCGAGGCTTTGAGCAGAGCACAGTCCACGTGCTCGAGCATTTGGGCGGCGCGGGGGAGACGGTGCACCGGTTCGATGCGGCTGCATTGGGGAACTTCGCTGAGTTCGCCGACCTGAACACCATCGCAATCGATTGCGTTGCCGGTGCTGGAGCAACAGTTCACCCCGTCGTTCCCGGGCTCGCTGACGAGGCCTACGAGCATGACGGCCAGATCACCAAGCAGGAAGTGCGCGCGATCACTCTGGCACGCCTCGCGCCCTGCCCCGGTGAGTTGCTCTGGGACATCGGCGCCGGATCGGGCTCCATCGCAATCGAATGGATGCGCTCGGCCGAGGGCGCTCGGGCCATCGCCGTCGAGCGGATGAAGGAACGCGCCGCCCGCGCCCGCGCGAACGCCAATCGCTTGGGTGTTCCAGATCTCCGCATCATAAGGGGGCTCGCCCCCGATGTGTTGTCCGATTTGCCGCGTCCTGACGCCATATTCATAGGCGGCGGATTAGCCGAGGACGGCCTTCTCGATGCCTGCTGGCAGGCGCTCAGCCCTGGCGGCCGTCTGGTTGCCAATGTCGTGACGCTTGAAAGCGAGGCCATAGTCTTGCGGGCTCATGCCGATCTCGGTGGCAGCCTGACGCGCATCTCCATCGATCGCGCCGATCCCGTCGGCCGCATGACCGGTTGGCGCCCGGCGATGCCGGTGACGCAGTGGTCCGTGACCAAGGCGCCGGCAAAGGCCGGCGAATGACATGACGGTTTATTTTATCGGTGCCGGCCCCGGTGATCCGGACTTGATCACCATTCGCGGTCGCGATCTTGTCGCTCGCTGCCCCGTTTGCCTCTATGCCGGTTCGCTCGTACCCGAAATCGTCACCCGCTTTGCCGACGCGAACGCACGCATCGTCAACACCGCATCGCTCAGTCTGGAGGACATCATCGCCGAGTTCGAATTGGCGGCCGAGCGGGGCGAAGACGTCGCGCGCCTACATTCCGGCGATCCCTCGATCTATAGCGCTATTGGCGAGCAGATTGCCGCGCTCGAGTTGCGCGATATCGCCTACGAGATCGTACCGGGGGTGCCATCGTTTGCCGCCGCCGCTGCAAGTCTCGGCCTCGAGTTGACGCTGCCCGAAGTTGCGCAAACTGTCATCCTGACGCGCACCGCGACGCGCTCGAGCCCGATGCCGGCTGGTGAAGATTTGCCGACGCTGGCGAAATCGGGTGCAACACTTGCGCTCCATCTTTCTGCGAAGGCCTTGCTGCGGATCACTTCCGAACTCACGCCGAAGTACGGTAATAGCTGCCCGGTCGCCCTGGTGGCGCGCGCCACATGGCCGGACGAGCTGATAATCCGCGGCACGCTCGCCACCATTGCCAATCAAGCGCATGAAGCGGGCATCGAACGGACCGCAATCATCTTCGTCGGCCCCGTCCTGGACACCAAACCGGTCAAGACGTCGCGACTCTATGATCGCACCCACGCGCGCCATTTGAAGCCGGCCAAATAATCTCTCATCATTCGGCTCGATACGCGTGGATCCCGCCGCATCGGAAATTCAAACGTCGGATTCGTTCTCGGATCGAGGCCCGCCCTTTGCCTGCCCGACGAGCCGTCCTTGGCGGTCAGCGACGACAATTTCCACCACGACATCGGCGCCTCGGAGCTGGTTGATCACCACGGCGCGCGCATGCTCCGCGACGACCTGGCCGATCGGGAGTTCCTCCGCACCAGCCAGCTGAAGGATCTCGAGCGCCGTATTCGCCAATTTCGCTTTACCGACCAGGCTTGGCTCCGCGCCCGCGTTCTTGAAAAGGGCGGCGAGGAACACTTTGTCCACCTGGCTGCGGCCGGAATGCAAATCCATCGTGCCGTTGGCCAACTTCGACATCTTGGCAAACCCACCCGCGATCGTGATGCGCGGCACGGGATGTCGCCGCAAGTACTTGAGCATGCCTCCGACAAAGTCGCCCATGTCGATCAGCGACGTCTCCGGCAGACCGTAGAGCTCTTGGACGAGTTTTTCCGACGTTGCGCCGACCGAGGCCGCGATGTGCTCGGTTCCGAGCGCTCGCGCCACGTCAATGCCGCGATGAATTGAATGGATCCACGCCGAGCAGGAATAGGGCACGACGATCCCTGTCGTGCCGAGGATCGATATCCCACCGACGATGCCGAGCCGCGGGTTCCACGTCTTCTTGGCAATCTTCTCGCCACCGGGGACCGAGATCTCGATCACCACATCGCCGGTCGCGCCATGGGCCGCTGCGATCTCCTTGATAACCTCGCCCATCATCTGGCGCGGCACTGGATTGATCGCCGGTTCGCCCGGCGCGATTGGCAGTCCCGGCTTGGTCACCGTGCCAATGCCTTCGCCAGCTCTGAAGGCGATGCCCGATCCCGGCGCTCCCAGCGAAACTCTGACTTTGATCAACGCGCCATGCGTCACATCCGGGTCGTCGCCCGCATCCTTGACCACGCCGGCAACCGCGAAGTCCTCGCCGCGCTCATTGACCGCAAGCGCGAAGGTGGGCGTCTGGCCTTTCGGCAGCCGAATTTCGACCGGGTCTGGAAACGTGCCGGTCAAAAGCGCCTCGAACGCCGCCTTGGTGGCCGCTGTCGCGCAGGCGCCCGTCGTCCAACCGTAGCGCAAGTCCTTGGCGTCACGCTCGGCGGGATCGCTATTATCTTTTGGCTTCGCCATCAGCTCCAACCGCGTATCACGCCAAGCTTCGCCCGGCGCGCCTTAGATCGATTGCAGGTCGCTCAATCATAGCTGCGCGGCGTATAGGCGAACAGCGTTTCTCCTGGTCCACGAAATGTCCTGGTCTGCGACGACCCGACAATCAACAGGGTTCGCATATCAATCGTTTTCGGCTCCAAGTCCTTCAGCGCGACAACCTCAACGCTCTCGCCGTCGCGCGACAGGTTTCGCCCGACCACAACTGGTATCGTTGGCGCGAGATGTTGAAGCATCAACTCTTTGGCACGCTCGATTTGCTCACGCCGCGATTGTGATGCCGGATTGTAGATCGCAATGACGAAATCCGCCTCGAGCGCGGCAATCAGGCGCCGCTCGACGCGTTCCCATGGCTTGCGAATATCCGACAGCGAGATCGCACAGAAATCGTGACCTAGCGGCGCGCCGATCCGGGCCGCCGCCGCCTGCATGGCCGAAACTCCGGGCAGGATTTCGATGTCGATACCACGCCAACGCCCGGGCGACTGTTCCAAGGCTTCCATGACAGCACTCGCCATGGCGAAGATGCCGGGATCGCCGGACGACACTACCGCGACGCGCTCACCACGTAGCGCCAGATCGAGCGCCTCTCGGGCTCGTTCAATTTCCACCCGGTTGCCCGAAGCATGTCGCTTCTGTCCGGGACGAAGCACTGGCACCAGATCGAGGTAGGTCTGATAGCCGACCAAATGATCAGCCTCAATGAGCGCGTCGCGGGCTTCACCGGTGAGCACGCTGCCATCCCCTGGCCCCAATCCCACGACGCTGAGCTGACCCTGCGCCCTCCCGACGCGGCCAAGATCACTGGGGTCTCGCAAGATTGCGATGTCAAAGCCCGCGGCGTTGATCGTCGCCTCGACGGCGACCGGCAGGGCGCCCAATGGACCGTCCGATTGGGATGGCTGCCCCACATAGCGAATGGGCCTTTGCAATGAATGCGCTGCCTCGCGAACGGACGCAGTTGCATCCTCTCCCTCTGGAAGAATAATGGCGGCGAGCGCAGCTTCAGCAATCCGATGCGCTTTGAGCGCCTGGCGAAGCCCATCCACGGCCACCGCTTGAGGCGCCCTTGGTGCAATCAGCACAGAGCGCGGATGATAAAGTAGGCCGCCATCGGGTGGCGCTTCGTCCAGGTGGCTAGTCCGTATTGTCAGCGTGCCATCATCACTCAGGGGAATATTGCTCTCCGCGATGAATGGCGCGGAGCCCTCCAGTCGCGCAACCTCGCCGGCGATCAGGCGTGCCGTCACGGCCTTCGCGTCTTGCGGGTTGGCCAACGAATAGCCTTCCGGCGGTGCCTCCAATTGCAGGCCAAGACGTCGCGACCCACTCGCGGTTATGGCCGCTAATCCATCGAGAGTTTCGGCGAGCCGGGCTGCCAGCTCGTTGCCGCCCGCGAGCCCACCGAGAAGCGGAATGACGAGAGCACCATCGTCGGAAACAGCGATCACCGGCGGTTCCACCCTCTTATCCGACAGGATCGGGGCGAGCGAGCGCACAATAATGCCGACAGCGCAAAGTCCGATAATTTCCCGCCCCTCGCCATAGAGCCGTTGAAAGGTGTCCGGCGCGGAGGAAAAGAATTGATCGGCGGAGCCCACCCGTCCGGCATAGCCGAATATCTCTGACCCGGGGAGCACGGCCTGCACGCGTCGCGCCGTCTCGAGCCCACGATCATTGAAAAGGATGATGGCCGCGCGTGCCATGGCTTTGGCTCACTCGGGCTTGGTGCAGGGTATGACGACGATGGAGAAATAACCGGCAGTCTCCACCTCGCTGTCAGCCAACGGGAAGATCGCTTCGCCGTCCATCGTCGCTCGTTCAACCAGATAGGCCCGCTCCATAAGGCCGAGCCGGTCCAGCACTCGGCGAACCTTCGGCAGCGTCCGCCCGAGTTTCATCACAATGGCAGAGTCGGCCGCCGCCAGCCGTGTCTCGATTTCCGCTTCCGGCAGCGTTGCCGGAATGATCGTCACCGTGTCCGTGCGGTGGCAGAGCGGCTTGCCAAGTGCAACAGGCCCGGCAACGACGGATGAAATCCCCGGCACCACCGTTGTCCGATAGCGTTCGCTCAGCCGGGCGTGCCAATACATATAGGAGCCATAGAGGAACGGATCGCCCTGACAAATGAGGGCGACGTCTTTGCCGGCGTCCAGCCGGTCGGCGATCTGCGCAGCGGTCTCGTCGTAAAACGCCTTCATCAGTTTTGGATAGGACGGCGAATCGGCGACAGGGCCGGCGGTCGTCGGGTAGACCATCGCAAGGCGCTCCTGGCCCGGCCTCAGGTGAGGCTCCACGATCGAAATCGCATTGCCACCGTCGGCGCGTCCCGTCGGGTATGCCACCACATCCGCCGATTGCAACAGTCGCAGCGCCTTGAGCGAGATCAGCTCCGGATCCCCGGGGCCGACGCCGAGACCGTAAAGCTCGCCCGCCATCACTCTCGCTCGTCCGCTATTGCGTTGACTGCCGCCACCGTCATGGCGCTCCCGCCCCGTCGTCCTTTGAGTGTCAGGAACGGCACCCCTCGGCTGCCCCTGGCAAGCTCTTCTTTTGACTCGGCCGCGCCGACAAATCCAACCGGCAGTCCGATGATCACCGCCGGGCGCGGCCAACCCTCATCGAGCCGCTCGAGCAAATGAAAAAGCGCCGTCGGTGCGTTGCCGATCGCCACCACTGCGCCGTCGATTTTGTCGTGCCAAAGGTCGATCGCCGCCGCGCTCCGTGTTGTGCCGAGCCGTTTTGCGCGCTCGGGCACGCTCGGCTCGCGCAACGTGCAGATAATCTGGTTGTCCGCCGGCAGCCGCGATCGTGTAATGCCGGCCGCGATCATCATGGCATCGCAAAGCACCGGCGCCCCGTCGCGAAGTGCTGCCCGGCCTTTCCCGACCACACCAGTATCGTAGGCAAGCGCCGCAGGCAGGTCGGTCATGCCACAAGTGTGGATGAGCCGAACCGCCACTGGTTCGAGGTCGGGCGGAAGGCTTGCGAGATCCGCTTCCCGCCGGATCGTTGCGAACGACTGGCGATAGATCTCTGCCCCATCCTTGACGTAGTGCAGCTTCGGCATGGTTTTCTGCATGGCGTCGCCTTATGCCCACTTGCGCCCCAGCGCGCAACAA
>JAUVMS010000068.1 GCA_030600135.1 Hyphomicrobiales bacterium
ACTGCTCACGCCATTCGCCCGAGGGCACCTCGGTCATGCCGGCAAGCAGGCCCTTTGGATGACGGCGGCGCAAGAGTATGTGGCCGTCTTCGCGAAGGGCCAGAAAGGCCACGCCACAGCGCACGGGGCGCTGCGTTCTTGGCACCCGATAGGGCAGCACCGCCTCGAGTCCTGCCGCATTTGCGGCGCACATCTGCTTGAGTGGGCAAATCATACAGGACGGTCGCTTGGGCGTGCAGACCGTTGCCCCCAAATCCATCAGTGCCTGGGCGAAATCACCAGCCCCCTCATCGGGCGTCAGGGTTTCGGCAAGTCGTCGGAGCTCGTTCTTTGCCGCCGGCAGCGGCGTATCGACGGCAAACATTCGCGCGACCACACGCTCAATATTACCGTCAACCGGCGTCGCACGAGCATCGAAGGCGATGGCGGCGATGGCGGCGGCAGTATATGGGCCGATGCCGGGCAGCTCTCGAAGTTCGGGTTCGGCGCTCGGAATGACCCCGCCATGCTCGGCGACGATCCGCTGTGCACACAAGTGGAGATTGTTGGCCCGTGAATAATAACCGAGCCCGGCCCACATGCTCAGCACCTGCTCGCGCTCGGCCGCAGCCAGATCTTGCACGCTCGGCCAGCGCTGCACGAAGCGCTCGAAGTACGGTATCGCGGCTTTGACGGTGGTTTGCTGAAGCATCACCTCCGAGAGCCAAACCCTGTACGGATCTGCCCGCTCTCCCGGCCCCGCGCGCCACGGCAACTCGCGGCGTTCCCGCCCATACCAATCGAGCAAGACGTCCGCGCAGCTGGACTGACCCGACGTACAGGTCCCTCCACGTGTTATTTCGGCCACAGCAGTCACCTGTGTCACACTCCGTCCGCCCGAATCATTCCCGCTATGGTAAGTTTCCCGGCGCAATTTCAAAACCAAAATAGGGTCACGTTCAAAGAAAGATGCCAGCGCCGAGGACAAGTAAAAATGGGCCCGGCCGGAACCGCAATGCGGCTTCGAAGCGGGCTGCTCGCGCCAAGGCCGTCGGCGCGTTTTTGCCGAAGATTACGAGCAAGGCGTTCGAGCGGTTCGGCTTTCCCGCCGCGGCAATTTTGACCGATTGGACGGCCATCGCCGGGCCCGAGCTTGCCGCCTACACCCGCCCCGAGCGTATCAAGTGGCGGAAATCGCCAAACCAAACCGAACCTCTCTGGGCTGACGACCAAACCGATGCGGGCCAGGACTGCGGCGCGACATTGCTGCTTCGTGTTGATGGTGCGCGCGCCATCGAGCTGCAACACAAAGCCCCTCAAGTGCTTGAGCGGATCAACGCCTACTTCGGCTACCGCGCCATCACCGAGCTGCGCATGTTGCAGGCCCCAATTGTTGCAAAATCGTTTGCCGCAGGCGTACCCGCACATCCTGGACGCGGCGGACCGCGAAAGATTGTCGCCAAACGCCGTTCTGCCTCCGCCGAAGTGGCCGGCGACGCCAGCGTTCAGCATGCACTGAATCGCCTTGCCGCTGGTATCGCGAAGCAGAGCGCAACCCGCTAGTTGAACCGCGATACGCAGGCCGGCGTACTTTCGCAGTACACCAGGCGCGACAGATCTGCGACCTCGCGAATTTCAGGCATGCACAAGTGCCCGGAACACGGCTACAGCACGGAAATTTTACGGGAAATCATACGCCAATCCGGTCGCATTGCCTTATTACGCCTATGAACCAATATTAGATTGTTGGCAACTGACTGGTCCGCCAGGACCTTCGAGAGGAATTCATCGTGAGCGAAGAAGCAAAAAAACATTGCACTGCCGCACTTTCGAGGCGGCGCGTCGTTGTCGGTCTGGGGGCGCTCGGTTCGACCATCGCGATAGCGAGCTATTTTGCGCTCAACCCTAGCGGTGGCCCCAGTGCGGCACTGGCTCAACGCAAGACTGACGCCACGGAGTTTCCGATCGAGGAGCTGATGAAGACCGGAACCCTCGAGGAACGCGTTCTCGGAAAATCCGATGCGCCCAATACAATTATTGAGTACGCCTCGATGACCTGCGGACACTGCGGAAACTTTCACCGCTCTATCTACCCCGAACTCAAAGAAAAGCTGGTCGACACCGGCAAGGCGCTCTTCATCTTCCGCGAGTTTCCACTCGATAATTATGCTGCCGCCGCCTCGATGCTGGCGCGCTGCGTCGCGCCAGACAAGTTTTTCAATTTCGTTGACGTTCTCTTCAAGCAGCAAGACAGTTGGGCCTATGTCGATCCCTCCAAGCGCGTGGAAACACTGATGGGACTGGCCAAGCAAATAGGCTTCAACAAGGAAAAGTTCGAAAAGTGCTTGACGGATCAAAAGCTTCTCGACGGTATCAACTGGGTCCGCGAGCGCGCCAACGAAGAATTTGGCGTGAACTCAACACCGACTTTCTTCGTCAACGGCAAACTGTTGCGCGGAGGGAACGATCTCGAAGAGTTTGAAAAGCTGATGGCGCCATAGCTTGATCAATCGGTTGCGACCGAAGAGACTGGCTAACGCCGTCCATCAAGGTAACTGGCTGGGATTTCGAATTCTTCCGTACGACGTTTAACGATTCCTGTCGGCGTCAAGTCGCGAAGGCGGCGCCGGCAACGATCGGGGGCAGGGATTGATTACGTGATCGGTCAAAAGTCATTCATTGGAAGTATCCTAATCGCACTGCTTGCCGGCCTCGTCGGCTGCCGACCGGGCGCCCCTGAGTCGTCGCCCGCCGCCATGGCATTTTCAGCCGATCAGGCCCTGGCAACGGCCGCGCCAACGCGCCCCAAGATCATCGCAAACCCGACGATGTCGGATCTCATGCAGACCAGCCCGCTTGGCGAGCGCACCATGGGCCGGGCCGATGCCCCCGTGACCGTGATCGAATATGCCTCTCTGACCTGCCCCTATTGCCGGGCTTTTCACGAACGTACCTGGCCGACGTTCAAACGAACCTACATCGACACCGGCAAGGTCCACTTTATCCTGCGGGAATTCCCCATTGGCCGCAGCTCCGGCAACGCCTGGCTTGCGACTCGCTGCGCGCCTGAAGACAAATATTTCGAACTCTACGAGGACTATCTAAAGAGCCAGCATCAGTGGGTTTCACAAGACGTTCGCCTCGACGCTATCTACCGTGTCGCGCAAAAAGCGGGGATGAGCCGCGCAACATTTGACAGCTGCCTTACGAATCAAAAGATTATCGACGGCATAAAGTGGTCGAAACAGCGTGGCCGCCAGCTAGGCGTTGTGGGCACGCCGACTTTCTTTATCAATGAGAAGAAGGTACCGTCCATCGTGACAATGGACGAGATGCGGGCCCTCATTGATCCGTTGTTTAAGGCGCGCGTTGCCGCCGATAGTGGGTCTTGAGTTAGCACAACCTCTCGAACCCGGCCGATTGATGATCGGCAGCGGTCAATCGGAGTGAGCCATCCTTGAAGATTTCACGCCTTAGGCTCATGGGCTTCAAGTCCTTTGTCGAGCCGACCGAACTCTTGATCGAGGGCGGTCTCACGGGCGTGGTCGGTCCCAACGGCTGTGGCAAGTCGAACTTGCTCGAGGCGCTGCGTTGGGTGATGGGCGAAACCTCCTTCAAGAGTATGCGGGCGTCGGCCATGGAGGATGTGATTTTCTCCGGCACCGCCCACCGCCCTGCCCGCAACGCCGCCGAGGTCATGGTCGTGCTGGACAATGCCGGGCGCTCGGCACCGGCTGAATTCAACGACAGCGATCAGATCGAAATTGTCCGCCGCATCGAGCGTGACGCCGGGTCCGTCTACAAAGTGAACGCCAAGGATGTGCGCGCCCGCGATGTCAAGCTCTTGTTCGAGGATGCCGCCACCGGGGCCCGTTCCCACGCCCTCGTACGCCAGGGCCAAATTGGCGAGATCATCAGCGCCAAGCCGGAAAAGCGTCGGCGCGTACTGGAAGACGCCGCGGGTATCGCCGGCTTGCACAGTCGCCGGCACGAAGCAGAACTGCGCCTGAGGGCCGCCGAGAACAATATCGAGCGTTTGCAAGACGTGTTGTCCCAACTCGTCACGCAGATGAATGGCCTAAAGCGCCAGGCGCGCCAGGCCAAACGTTACAAAGAGATTTCCGCCGAAATCGGACGCTGCGAAGCGATCCAACTGCATTTGGAATGGCTTGCGGTTCTGAGCCGTGTCGAACACGACGAGAGCCAGCTTCGCGAGATGCTCAAAGAGGTGGCGCTGGCGACCGAGGCCGAGGCCAAAGCACTACGCTTGCAAGCCGATGCCGCCGACACTGTTGCTCCGCTTAGAGAACAGGAGGCGAAATGCGCGGCCGCCCTACATCGCCTCCAGGTCGAGCTTGAGACGCTCGACCGCGAGAGCGCACGCGCCGAACTGCGCCACCAGGAACTCGTGAACCTCAAGGGCGAAGTCGAGCGCGACCTTTTGCGCGAGCACCATCTCATCAAGGAGGCCAAAGACACGCTGCTGCGGTTGGAACGCGAGGCTGAAGACCTCACCACCGCCGGCGACAGCGATGAAACAGTAGAGAGCGAGGCTCGCCAGTCCGGCGACGAGATGGCGGCCGCGCTCGCGCAATCCGAAGCACGGCTCGCCGCCATCACCACGGCAATTGCCGAACATCAAGCCAATCAGCGCCAGATCGAGACGGCAGTTGCCGAGGCAGAACGTGCGCTGTTGCGTTTTTCCAAGCAGTTGGAACAGCTCGACAGCGACCGCGACGCCCTGTTGGCCAGCGCACCCGACGTCGCTGCCGTGACCAGGCTCAACACAGTACTGGCCGAACGGACAGGCTCGCTCGCCAAAACGCAGCAAGCCGCCATCACCGCCGAAAATACCCTTTCCCAGGCAGCCGAAGCCGAACGCGAAGCGACACGCCAGGCAGGCGAGCAGCGCCTAGCCTTGCGTCAACTGGAAACCGAGGTCGAGACGCTACGCAATCTCGTGCTGACGTCGAGTGACATGGCGTGGCCGAGCATCGTGGACCAGGTCAAAGTCGATCCCGGCTACGAGGTGGCCCTCGGTGCCGCGCTCGGCGACGATCTCGACGCAGCGTTGGATCGAGATGCACCGGCGCACTGGCGTCGCATCGATAGCGAAGACGCCGACACCGATCCAAGCCTCCCGGACGGCACCATCCCATTGGCGAAACGTGTCGATGCCCCACCTGAGCTAGGCCGCCGTTTGGCGCAAGTCGGGTTGGTCGATGCGGCGGAAGCAGAGGCCCTGCAAAAGTCCCTACGCCCGGGCCAGCGCCTGGTTACGAGGGAGGGCGCCCTGTGGCGATGGGACGGTCTTGTCACCGGCGCCGACGCGCCGACCGCAGCGGCAAAGCGCCTGGCTGGCCGCAACAGATTGATCGAACTCGAAGCCCAATTGGCCGATACCGCCAGCGCATCGAAAGCGGCCGAGCGCACGGCGCGCAATGCCACCGTCGCGCGCGCGACCGCTGAAACCGTTCAGCGCCAGGCGCACGAGGCATGGCGCCAGGCACAAGCGGGCGAAACCGAAATTCGCGACCAGCTATCGGCCGCCGAGCGCCGCGCGCGTGAGGTCAACGAAAAGCTCGCCGCCCACGCCGAGGCGCGCGCCCACGCCGAAACTTCGCAAGCCGAGGCGAAACAACGGCTCCACGCCGACCGAACCGCTTTGCAATCCATGGAACCGATTGACGGCCTGCGCACCCAACAGGACGAACTGCGCACAACGGTTGCCCAGCAACGCACCCAACTCGCCGAGGACCGCGCCATTCTGGCAAGTCTCGAGCACAAGAAAAAACTCCGTGATGATCGTTGCGCAGCGATCACGGTGGAGACGGAGCTCTGGCGCGGCCGGGCGGCAAACGCCGGTGAGCATGTTGGCAAGCTCGAGGATCGAAAATCGGCATTGGCGCGGGAGATTATCGAACTTGAGGCGTTACCGGCCCAACTCGAGGAGCGCCGCGCCGCGATCGTCGATGCCATTGCAGACGCCGAACGCGCGCGCCGCCAAGCATCTGATCAGCTAGCCAACGCCGAGAACGAAATCCGTGAGCGTGAAAAGGTTCTGCGAGAATTGCAATCGGCACTGTCCGACGCACGCGAACAGCGCGCCCGCGCCGAAGCCCATCTCGAGGCCGCACGGGCCAGGCAGACCGACCATGCCCGCCAGATACGCGAAACCCTGGGCTGCACCCCGGATGGTTGTCTGGAATCGGTCGGGTTGTCGCGCGATGATGAACTCCCCGATCGCGAGCAACTCGACCTCAAGTTCGACCGACTGAGGGCCGATCGCGAGCGACTAGGCGGTGTCAACCTGCGCGCTGAGCACGAACTTTCCGAAATTACCGGGCGCCACGACAGCTTGGAAAACGAACGGGCCGACCTGGAGGAGGCGATTGCCCGATTGCGCCAAGGCATCGCCAAACTCAACAAGGAGGGCCGCCGCCGCCTGCTGGACGCCTTCGAAGAGGTCAACGACCACTTCCAAAAGCTGTTCACGACGCTGTTTGGTGGTGGCACCGCCGAGTTGCAGCTGATCGAATCAGATGATCCGCTGGAATCGGGCCTCGAGCTCGTTGCCCGTCCCCCCGGCAAGAAACCGACGGTGCTCTCGCTCCTGTCCGGCGGCGAGCAAGCGCTCACGGCCCTATCGCTGATCTTTGCGGTTTTTCTCACCAATCCATCGCCCATCTGTGTGTTGGACGAGGTCGACGCGCCGTTGGACGATGCCAACGTCGACCGTTTCTGCACCTTGATGGAGGAAATGGCCAAGTCGACCGACACCCGTTTTCTCGTTATCACCCACCACCCCATGACCATGTCGCGCATGGACCGTTTGTTCGGTGTCACCATGGCCGAGCGTGGCGTCAGCCAACTGGTGTCCGTCGACCTAGAGACCGCCGAGAGCTATCGTGAAGCAGGCTAATGACCGACAAACGCATCAGAATGTGCCGATCCTCTAGGTCTAAATGCCGCATACGTTGTTTTGCCGTGAATTCTATAAGTAAAATCATCGAGTTATATAATCCCCTCACACCTTGACACCACAAATTCGCCAACCTAAGTTGCGCGCGGTTTTGGGGCCTCCCCGCTACCGCTTCTGGTAGGCGTTCCCGATGACAAAATCTGCTGGTGACAAGGGCAAACGGCCGGGCGAGCTAAGTTCCGAGGATCGGACTCATCTCAAGCGCCGTCTTTCTGGTCTCGGCGAACGTCTCGGCAAGGTGCGATCGCGCGATCGCCCGGCGTCGGACGAAAATCAGCGTGGCCGTGGCATTGGCTATGCGCTGAGGATGTCGTTGGATATGGTGCTGGCGGTTGTGGTCGGCGGTGCGATAGGATGGTTCCTCGATCGCTGGCTCGGTACGGCACCGGTGTTGTTGCTTTTGTTCGGTGTACTCGGCGTGGCTGCCGGATTTTTGAACGTGGCGCGCACCTATCGCGAAATGGCCGCGGAAGCGCGCGAAGCTTCCAAGGGGCACACAGCCAAATCGGTGCCCTTCGACGATGATGAGGATTGAGGGGCAGGCGCGTGGCAAGCACGGAGCATGGCGGCGAGCAAAGTGGCGGGAGTATGCCCGACCCGATGCATCAATTCGAGATTGACCGCATCATACCGATCAACTTTTTTGGCCTGGACGCCTCCTTCACCAACTCATCCAAGTGGATGCTCATCGCGTTGCTTGTCGTGGCCGGCTTCTTGATCTTGTCGATGCGCGGCCGCTCGCTGGTGCCCACGCGCGCGCAGTCGGTTGCCGAGCTTGCCTATGAATTCATCGCCAATATGGTGCGCGACAATGTCGGTACGGAGGGAATGAAATACTTCCCCTTCGTCTTCACGCTGTTCATGTTCATTCTGGCCTGCAACATGCTCGGCATGGTGCCCTATTCGTTCACTGTCACCAGCCATATCATTGTCACCTTCGGGCTCGCTGCTGTCGTTTTCATCGGTGTGACGGTCATCGGTTTCATTCGCCATGGCGTCGGTTTCCTCAAGTTCTTCGTACCGTCAGGCGTTCCCGCACCCATGCTGGCGTTGCTGGTTCCGATTGAGCTCATTTCCTACCTAACGCGGCCCGTCAGTCTTTCGGTTCGTTTGTTCGCCAATATGATGGCCGGCCACACCATGCTGAAAGTCTTCGGCGGCTTCGTCGTCGCACTCGGTTTTTTGGGTGGCTGGGCGCCCCTCGCCTTCATGGTGGCTTTCACCGGGCTCGAGGTCCTCGTCGCCTTTCTACAAGCCTACGTCTTCGCTGTGCTCACTTGCATCTACCTCAACGATGCAATGCACATGCATCACTAAATGACACAAATCTAAGTTCCCAAGGAGAGAATCATGGAAGCAGAAGCAGCAAAGCTCATCGGCGCAGGACTGGCCTCCATCGCGCTTGTCGGAGCCGGCATCGGCATTGGCACGATCTTCGGCAATTATCTTTCCGGCGCGCTCCGCAACCCCTCTGCCGCACAAGGTCAGTTCGCCAACCTGCTCCTCGGTTTTGCCCTTGCCGAAGCCACCGGTCTGTTCGGGCTCGTTGTGGCATTCATCATCCTTTTCGCCTTTTAGGCCAGCCTCGTCCGGAGGTCCGGCCCGCAGCTCGTTGCACCCATTGGTCGTGACATCGGGACGGGTCGCAGGCTCCCTGGAAAACTCTGAACCCATCCTGACTGTGGGAAGGCATCATGCCGCAACTCAACCCCGCCGACTTCGCACCGCAGCTGATTTGGCTGGCGATCATATTCATCGGCCTATATTTCCTCTTGTCTCGGGTTGCGCTGCCTCGTATCGGTGAGGTGATCGAGGAACGGCGCGACCGCATACAGCGCGATCTCGACGAGGCGGAACGGCTCAAGACTGAAACGGAAAAGGCAATCGCATCCTACGAACAAGCGCTCGCAGAGGCGCGCGGACGGGCCCACAACATCGCCCAGGAGACCCGCGAGAAGCTCAGCGCCGAGGTTGCCAGAGAGCGCACCGACGTGGACAAGAACATTGCCGAGCAGACGGCTGCGGCTGAAGAGCGGATTGCAATCGCGAAATCCGCCGCGCTATTGCAGGTCAACGAAATCGCCGTTGAAACGACCGAGACAATCGTCAACGAGCTGATCGGCGCCACCACCACCGGTGACGAGGTCGCGGCTGCCGTATCCCGCGCCTCCGCCAATACGTGAGGAGATAGCCATGGGCGCGGAAGAATGGGTCCTCGTATCGTTCGTACTGTTCATACTTGTCCTGGTTTACTACAAGATCCCGGCGAAAATCGCAGAGGCACTCGACAATCGCGCGGCCAAGATCAAGGCCGAACTCGACGAGGCGCGACGCCTCAAGGAAGATGCGCAGGCCATTCTCGCCGACTATCAACGCAAGCGACAGGAGGCCGAAAAGGAGGCCGAGGAGATCGTCGCCCAAGCCCGTCGCGAGACCGAGCTGATGGCGGAAGAGACCCGCAAATCACTTTCGGAAATGGTCGAGCGGCGTACCAAGCTGGCGGAGGATAAGATTTCCCGCGCCGAGGAACAGGCGCTCGACGAGGTTCGCACCAGGGCGGTCGATGTCGCCATTGGCGCCGCGCGCGACCTGCTTGCGGAAAAGACGAAGGGCGGCACAAGCGCTGCCCTTATCGAGAAAAGCATTGAGGATCTTCGCGCCAAG
This sequence comes from Hyphomicrobiales bacterium, assembly GCA_030600135.1. Taxonomy (GTDB): domain Bacteria; phylum Pseudomonadota; class Alphaproteobacteria; order Rhizobiales; family JAUVMS01; genus JAUVMS01. The sequence goes on from JAUVMS010000068.1 coordinate 9,626, forward strand.
TTCAATTGATACCAAAAAGAAGAAGACGTTCTGAAAGCCAAAACAAAAGGCCCAAGTCGTCTCAAAGGGAGGGTAACTCAAGGCCGGGCCGAGCCCGGCTTTTTTTTGCCAAGGCACCTCTGAGCAATCACGTGGCAGCCGACATTCTGCCTTTGCGCACAGCCAAAGTGCCTGCATCGGATCTTCTGGCAACTGCCGAGACTTGAATGAGAGAGGACTAAAAAGTCCTCCTTCCGTCGAGACTGTCCGGCAAATGCACTCCTACGAAGAACCAGTGATTTATGTGATGGATGGGGCAGCAACAAGAGCCGACGGCACCCAAGGCAGGGACAATCCCAACCGCTGGTGGAATCGAGGGTTTGATCAATAGATTGAATGGCGTAACTGTCTCGCAACTTCCGGGGCATACCAGCAAACGGCATGCTTGCTCTCGCCCATCGTCGGAAAACCTATTCAGAATCTATTGCTCGAATTTACCACCTCAAATGTCCACTTCGTAGCAATCGTATAGAATCGGAGCCCGCCAAGCGCGCCCTGATCCTGTCTAGCAGGCTGTTGAAGAACTCGGTGAGGTCGCGATGCGAGCGAAAATTGAGCGCCGGCAAGGAGATTTGGCGCACGCTTGGGTTGGCTTTCAGGCGGCAAGCGCGGCAAAAGAGTGGTGGATCCCACGTCAAGCCAATGCGACGCCGCCCAGCGCTCAATTTCGCCGCATCCCTTTGGGACACCGCGTTTTTTCGCCCCGGCCGTCGTCGCGTCGCTGGCCCGATGCAACCGCATCGCGCTGCGCACCGCT
>JAUVMS010000177.1 GCA_030600135.1 Hyphomicrobiales bacterium
CAATGGTTTCGGCGATGCCAAGGTGGCGCGTTTTGGCGAGGCGTTCATAGAGGCGGTTGCTGCGTTCGAATCGTAGTGCGAGGTCAGCCTGCCGATCGGTGCGGACTGCGACCGCAACTAATTCAGAAAGAGCCTTCCGCCACGCGCTTCAGGTTGCGCATATGGCGGCGGATTATGCTCGACGTGAGCGGTCGTGCAATGACACCCATCACCTTGGCGATCCAGCTGTTGAGGGACAATTCGGCGCCGCCATCCTCCTGCCTCAGGCGGTAGATGACGTCGGAAGCAAATTGAGGATTGCTCAGCCGAACGCCCAGCAAGCTTGGCGGGTCGTAGGCCGTCACCTCACCCTCATACTCGCTGATCCGGCCGCCTTCGCGGATTCTTTGGCGAAATCGGACGCCGACCGGGTTCTCTTTGTCGTTGCCGTCCGGGTAAACCGTGTCCTCGACTTCGGGCATCCAGAGCTTGCGCTTCTCGTCATCGTCGAGGAATTGCCAAACACGTTCGACCGGGGCGGCGATGAGGTGGGAGGATTCAAATTGCATCGAAACCGTTCTCCATTGAGAAGTATTCGAACAACAAGAGCCATTTTTGCGGACTGAAACTGAGTTCCGTCAAGCCCTCGGCACTGCGTCGGCGTCAAAGTGTTGATAGGGAGCCCTGCCGGCCAGCAAAGCGCCTCGCGCATTCATGTGCTCAACCGTGACAAAATCTCGTTGCGGGCCTCGTTGGCGGCGCTCGACCAATCAACTGCCTTCGAGGCGATCAGGTTGGCTTGACTCTTTAGGATTATCCCGTCCTCAAGCACCTTGAGGTTGTTGGCACGCAGCGTGGCACCGCTCGACGTTATATCGACAATGAGCTCTGCCGTTCCGGCCGCCGGCGTGCCTTCTGTTGCTCCGAGACTTTCGACAATCCTATAGCTGGTCACGCCACGGGAAGAAAAAAACCTGCGCGTCAGGTTCAGGTACTTCGTGGCCACACAGAGCCGACGGCCATGGACGCGGCGGAACGAAACGGCGACGTCCTCGAGCTCGCCAACTCGATCGACGTCGATCCAGCAGGTCGGGACCGCAACCATGACATCGGCATGGCCAAAGCCGAGGCGTTTCAGGAAATCCACGCGAGCATCGGCGTCGCTCACACTTTCGCGAACGAGATCCTCGCCGGTTACGCCCATGTGGACGCGGCCACGGCTGATGAAAAGCGCAATTTCGGACGCCGACAGGAAGGCGACCTCGACTTGGTCGAGCTTATCCATCCGACCGAGGTAGCCGCGCTCATGCCCAGTTTTCTCGATCGCCAGTCCGACATCCTTGAAAACTTCGAGTGAGCGCTCCATCAATCGACCCTTGGAGGGGATGGCCAGAATAACCTTGTCAGCCATCACAGCCCCTCCCTGACGGCCGTCAAAAGCCGCTCGGTGTGAATGGCCAAGCCGACGCTGGCAATGTCCACCGGAGCGCCGGCGGCGCGCAGCAAGCTGTCATAGCGACCGCCACCGGCGATATGACCGCTGGCGCCAAACGCGGGCACTTCGATCTGAAATACAAAGCCGGTGTAGTATTCCAAGTTGCGACCAAATTCAGCCGAAAATTCGGCGTTGGCCAAGTCGATTCCCGCCTCGGCCAACAGTTCGATGCGCCTGTCATAAGTGTCGAGAGCACCAGCAATATCGACGTTGTGCTCGCTCATCAGGTCGCGAATTCGCGCACCTGCTGCCCGTGGTGGCGCTTGGATGGTGACATAGCTCTCGATCAGCTGCGCGGCGTCTTGGTCGAGCGCCGCCTCGCGCGTGTCAGCGGCGGTCGCGAGGAGATGAATTGTGATTTCTTCAAGTGTGCGGGTACCCAGCATCGGAATGCCTGCGGCCTCGAGATGATCGGCGACCAACTCCTCAGCCTCGCCCGGCGCCTCGGGGTTGAGGCGCAATAGCAAGCTGTCGGGCAAGTTTGCCTTTTCCGGCCGCTCGCCGCTGCACAGTCGTGTCAGCTCGGCGTGGAAAGCATCTTTGCGCCAGAAGTTTTGGGCCAGCCGCAGGCGCCAGCGCTCCGGCATCTCGAGAGCATCGAGAAGCGCTTTGAAAAGGCCCAAGTCGCCGATGCGTAGTCGATGAGACTTGAGACCGGCAACCTTGAGCGCGGCGAGCGCCAGCGCGACGACCTCGGCTTCGGCCTTCTCGCGCTCGGTATCACCAAACGACTCAACACCAGCCTGGCGGAATTCGCGCGGGTGGGTCTCATCGCCGCCGCCGGGCTGGAAGCGAAAAACGGGACATTGTAGGCATATTTCGCGCGCTGATCGGCCTTGGGATAGCGCTCGAGGTAGAGCCGGCACGTGGGCACGGTCACGTCAGGGCGCAAACACAGCTCTTCGCCCTCGGGATCGGTAAACACGTAGGTCCGGCCGCGGATACCTTCGCCGATGACATCAAGGAAGACATCGGCCGGCTGAATGATCGATGGCGCAACGGCCTCATAGCCAGCGTCGGTGAAGACGCCCATGATGGCGGCGGCCTGAGCCTCGAGTGCGTTAAAGCTGCGTGCGGTCTCTGCAGCCATCTCGGGTTGCCTCTGTTGCAGCGAGCTTAGGTGTCATTAACTGCGATGACGGGCGAGGACGTCGCTGACGGCGGCGACGATGTCTGATCGAGGGACCGAGAATTGCGCCGGTCGGCCTTCGCGCCATGCCACATTGTCTTCGATTTCCTTGGACAATCGGGAGCCCTCTACCAGGTCCTTAATCGTCACCTCGCCGCGCTCTCGCTCGTCGCCACCCTGAATGATAACGCAGGGCGCGGCGCGTTTGTCGGCGTACTTCATTTGCGCTTTCATACCGGACGTGCCCAGGTACATTTCGGCGCGAATGCCGGCGGCGCGCAGGTCGCCCGCCATGCGCTGATAGTCGGCCACATGGTCTCGGTCCATGACCAGGATGACGACCGGACCAGTCGCGTCGTCGGCACCTGCTTTGCCGAGAGCGCTCAGCGCGGCATGGAGCCTCGATACGCCAACCGAAAACCCGGTAGCCGGGACGCGGACGCCTTTGAAGCGCTCGACTAGACCGTCATAACGGCCACCGCCGCCGACCGAACCGAAGCGTTGCAGCCCGCCCTCTTCCGCCTCTGCCTCGAAGGTCAGCTCGGCCTCGAATACCGGGCCGGTATAGTAATCAAGGCCGCGCACGACGGCCGGATCGATGGCAATGCGATCGACGGCAAAGCCAGCGGCGCTGACGAGTTCGTCGATGCGGGCCAACTCCTCAAGCCCTTCGCGGCCAAGCGCGCTCTCGGCGACCAGTGGCTCGAGACCGGACAGTGTCGCCTGGCCATCCGCCGCGCCGGCGCTGACGAAGCCCAAAATTCGCTCGATCTGCGCCGGTGCCAGCCCGGCACCCTTGGTGAAGTCGCCAGATTCGTCCTTGCGCCCCTCACCCAGCAGTTGCTCGACGCCGGCCGCGCCAAGCCGGTCCAACTTGTCGATGGCACGCAGGACCGTTAGGCGTTGGAGGGCCGTCTCGTCCGCCTTGGGATCGATGCCGGCGCCTTCGAGGACTCCATCCAAAACCTTGCGGTTGTTGACCCGGATGACGTAATCGCCGCGGGGAACGCCGAGGGCCTGCAAGGTGTCGGCCGCAAGCATGCAAATCTCAGCATCGGCTGCAACGTTGTCGGTACCGACGGTATCGGCGTCGAATTGGGTGAATTGGCGATAGCGCCCGGGCCCTGGCTTTTCATTGCGCCAGACTTCACCGGTTTGGTAGCGCCGAAAGGGCTTGGCGAGTTGGTCGTAGTGCTCGGCGACATAGCGGGCGAGCGGGGCGGTCAAGTCGTAGCGCAGCGAGAGCCACTGATCATCCTCGTCGGCAAAGGAGAACACGCCTTCGTTGGGCCGGTCTTGGTCGGGCAAAAACTTGCCGAGGGCGTCGGAGTATTCAAATGCCGGGGTTTCAAGCGGCTCAAACCCGTATGTTTCATAGACGTCGCGAATTCGTGTGAGCATGCCCTGCACGGCGCGAATTTCGTTTGCCCCAATGTCGCGGAGACCCTTGGGCAGCCGCGCCTTTGGGCGTCGCTGTTTTTGTTTCTTGGCCATGGGGGCTAGGATTTGCCTTCAATCAATTATGCGATCGGGTTCTATCTGATCACGTTGGCACCGGCAAGGCGGCGTCTGGGACGACAGCTCGGCGGGGTACGGGTTAGCGATAGAGATCCGAGCGGGTTGGCGGGAGCGGCGACGCGCCCTTGCCTTGACGGCTCGCCAGCGTTTGATAGATGCGCGCTGTGCCACGGGAAAAGGCCAGAGAACAGCCCGCCAGATAGGCAACCCAGATGCGATAGGTTTCCTCGCCGACGAGCGCGACCGCCTCGGCACGCCTTGCGGTCAAGCGTTCGCACCAATGCCTGGTGGTGAGCGCGTAATGCTCACGCCAGCCCTCGACGTCGTGGACCTCGAAACCGTGCTGTTCCATGGCCTGGACGGTGTGGCCAATATCGTCCAACTCGCCGCCGGGAAAGATGTACTTGAGGAGCGCCCGCTGTTCGGCCCGGCTGGAAAACTTGCGTTTGCCCTTCTTGGCGCGGCGGGAGATGGCGTGGTTGAGAAACAGGCCGTCGCGGGCCAGGCAACCCTTTGACGGATTGCAGGTAGGTGGGGATGTTCTTGACGCCGATATGCTCGTACATGCCGATTGATGCAATCTTGTCGTACTGTCCGGTGAGTTCGGCGTAGTCGCGCAACTCAACAGTGACGCGGTCGGCGAGCCCGAACTCGGCAATCTTTTGGCGGGCCAGTCCGTGTTGCTCCTCGGACAGCGTCACACCATGGGCCTCGACGCCGAAATTGCGCGCGGCGTAGCAGACAAGGCCGCCCCAGCCACAGCCAATATCGAGCAAGCGCTCGCCTTTCCGCAGGCGCAGCTTGCGGCAGATCATCTCGAGCTTGTCTCGTTGCGCCTCCTCCAAACTATTGGAGTGGTTGGTGAAATAGGCGCAAGAGTACTGCATTTCGGGATCGAGGAAGAGCTCGTAGAAAGTGTTGCCAACGTCGTAGTGGAACCGAATGAAATCCTTGTTCGCCGCTCCGGCTCGGACCTCGCCGGTCTCGTCGCCGGCGAAATCACGGCCGCGGCCGGGCTTATCGGCGGGTGCGAGAAGGAATGGCCAAAGGCCCTTGAAAAGATCGCTTTTCTTTTGTTTTTTCAGGCTCTTGCGGGTTCTCTTGAAGGCTAGCTGCTCGCCAAAATCGAGGACGGAGCCGCCCTCGATATCGATTTGACCATGGGCATAGTGGCGAATGAGCCGATCCAGTGTCGGTCGCCGCAATAGCGAAGCAATCACGCCGGGGCTCGAGATTGTCAGCACGAACGGGCTCGCAACCTCGCGCCCGAGCGGCAAGACGCTGCCGTCCCAAAGCCGAACCGAGGCATCAATGTCCAGACTTTGCCGCAGTTGCGAGACAAGGTTACGCGCAGCAACAATTAGGCTTTCGTCACTTGTTTGGCTCATCAGGCGAATTCATGCTGGCTGGTTTGCTTGGAGCCAAACACAGCGCACTCAGTGGGGCAAGAGATGATTCCATCGCCGTTAAGACTACGTTCCTGCGAATCATTCACAATTCAGAGCCGAAACAAGACGGCCATTTTTCCGCCGCTTGCACCGCTATAAGCTCTATGCAGTTCACTGATTCGCCAGGAGTATTGGCCCAACCCCGTTCAATGCGTGATTTATTACATCCACCACGGGATCCAAGATGGTTCATACGCCCCTCTTCGTCCGGACAATCTTCGCGGCAATTGTTGCCATAACTCTGTTTGCGCCCGCACTGCCCACCACGGCATGGGCGGAGCGCGACCCGTTCTCGCGCAGAACGGTGACGAGAACCAGCAACGCTGGCCTTTCACCATGCGCCAAAGAGCTGGCCGTCTATCGGCGGGCGAGGCGCGGCTACGACCGAGCGGCAAACGCCTATTGGAGCGCGATTGACAAAAAGAGGCGGACTAGGAAGGCCAAGGCGCGGAAAAACAAACCTATCACCAAGCACGACTACGTCCGGAGCCACCCACCAAAATACACCGGGCCGAGATGGCCGAAGTGCGCAAGCACAGGCACGCGGTCGACCTCGAGCAAGCCACGCTCGACGATCGGCGTGGTGAGCGATTTTCGCCGGGCGGCAAAGAAGCACTATGGCTTCGTGCCACGCCACACCTCGGAACGGGGTTATAAGCAGGCCTATGCGCGCGAGGCATTGGCGGTCGGGCTCAATGCGGAACTGGTGGTGGGCGTCTATGCGCTTGAAACGGGCGGTCTTGGGCCCTATGCACGCCAATCGGGGATATTTCTCACCGACCAAAAGTGCCGGGCCATTGCCGCAAAGGGCCGGGCCGCGTCGACCGCGCTCGGATATGCCCAGTTGCTCGCGGCCAACTCGGCTGCCATGACGGCGCTCAAGGGCCACGAGTTTGCCGCCAGGCTGGAACAGCGTGCGGCGCGTGCTGGACCGGCGCGGGCAAAAGAACTCAGAGCGAAAGCGCGCGCACTTCGGCTCATGGCGCGCGACGTGAAACGCGGAATTCGACGCTACAAAAACCGCAACGGTTGGAGAGAGTACGTCAAGTTCTCCAAGACGTCGAAGGGGTACGCGGTCCACGCGGTCAATCTCGACGCCGATATCGGGCCGCTCTTGCAGGTGCACAAGCTTCTGAAAATCAAACGTTTTGCCCAAAAGAAAGGATTTCGGTCCATCACAAGTGCTGAGCTCGAGCTGATGAATTTGGTGGGTCCTGGTCGGGGTGCTGAAATGATGCGCCGAGTCGCGGCGGACGCGGCGACAGCCAATTTCTTCAGTCGCAAGGGTTATATGCGCAACCCGGTGGCCAAAGGACTGACCGCACGCCAACTGCTCGGCAAGCTCGAAGCAATCATCGCGAAAAAGAAGAAGAAATGCGGCTCGGTCGAGTTTCAGATGGCGTTTGACGACGTCGCTCGCAGTCGC
>JAUVMS010000038.1 GCA_030600135.1 Hyphomicrobiales bacterium
CGACGACGTGCGTGATTTGCTGCCGCCAAAGGTCGACGAATACCTGCCGTACGTCTGGCGCAACGGCACGCCCGCTGACGGCAGGCAGATACCAATCGACCAGCAATTCGACCTCGATTAGGAACGCGCCCTCATCGTATTGCGCCAGCTCGTGCTCGGAACCATCAGGCAGCGCCAAGACCTTCGGTGGAGGCGCCGCCGCAAGGTGAATGAGTGCGTCGACCGCCGGTTGATAAAGCTCCGTGATATCGTGCCCACAATCGATGAGCCGCCCATAGACGTCATGACCAAAGTCCTCGATAAGCAGAAATCCAGCCTCGAGGTCGTAGCCATAAATCTCCGGCACACTCAGCCCGCTCGCCCGCAGCGCGCCTGCGACGGCCACATAGGGCCGTACATCCTCGGCCAGATGCGCAAGCTTGCTGTAGGGCAGTCCGTCGCGAATAGGCGGGCCGTCCGGTTGCCGCGGTGCATCCATCAAGATCGCCGTTGCCTCATCCTCTGCGAGCCGGCTGTAGGCGCGCGGCGAAGCGTCACCATGCAGGAACAGCGGTTGCCCCGTCTGCCAGCCGTAGCTCGCAACAAAAACCGCTATCGCCTGCAGCCGCGCGAGCCGTTTTGACCAACCGCCATGTCCATGCAGCGATAGCCGGCGCTCGCCAGGCCCGGAACCGTCGGACATCGCAATCTCGAGGCGCTCGCCAGGCAGCATATCTTCCGCCACCTCCGGCCATTCGACGATAGCGATGCCGCTGTCGAGTGCATCCTCGAAGCCGAGTTCAAAAACCTCCGTGGGATGGTTCAGCCGATAAAAGTCGAAATGATGGATCGTGAGCCGCTCACCATCATAGGCCTGAGCGATGGCAAAGGTCGGGCTCAGCACCTCGGCTTCGTCGTGACCAACGAGCGCCGCGATCAATGCGCGCGCAACGGTTGTTTTTCCGGTGCCCAAATCACCGCGAAGCGCAATCAAATCACCCTTGCGCACGACAACCGCCAGCCAATGAGCCAACCTCACCACTTCGGCCAGGTTTGCCCTTTCGATTACCCAGTGGTGCATCATGCTTTGCATAAGCCGTGGTCGCTGCGATCCGGCGACTGACTGCCTTTGGACGATTTACGCCGCGTCGACCTTATCACCTTCAACCGCGGCAGCGAGGCTGTCGTCATCAATCTCGTCCTCACGCCGGGCAAAGCCATTGATTGGAAATCGCACGGCAACGCATGTGCCCGCGTGAGGCTCTGATCTGAGCGAAACGTCACCGCCATGGAGTTCAACAAGACTTTTGACAATGGCAAGACCAAGACCGGCGCCACGATGCCTGCCACGTCGTGCATGGCTTTCGAAGCGCTCAAACACGCGCGCCTGTTGGTCCTCCGGGATGCCGCACCCCTCGTCCTCTATTGTAAACACGATCATATCGTTGTCTCGCACGCACCTAAGCTTGATCGTCTTACCCTGATCGGAGAACCCAATAGCGTTTGACAACAGGTTGTAGATCACATGCGAAACGCGATTGCCATCGGCTAGGAACGTTTCGACATCGGGCGCGATTTGAACGTCCAGCGCCATTTTTGCGCGCTTGAGGCGATCCCGGATTGCCGCGCTTGCGCCTTCGAGAACGTCTCGCGGCGACACTTGCGCCAGCCGTAGCTCGAACGTGCCGGCATCGATCGTGGCAAGATCCAAGATGTCGTTGATGATGGTTTGCAATGCGTTGGACGAGGCGTGGATGTCGCCGAGATATTCGCGCTGCTTGCCGTTGAGGGCGCCCGTACGCGGGCTGGCCAATAGCTCGCTAAACCCGATGATGTTGGTCAGCGGCGTACGCAGCTCGTATGAGACGTGCGATATGAAATCGCTCTTCAGGTGATCCGCCGCCTCCAAGGCCTCGTTGCGCTCTCGAAGCGCCAGCTCGACCCGCTTGCCGTCGGTGATATCGACAAACGTGAGCAGCGTTGCGCCATCCGGCAGTGGCAGGCCGGCATAGGTGATCACACTGCCATCTGGCCGGTTCATCTCACCATCGATGTGTTGCCGGCTGTCGGCGATGGCGGTCACCGATCGCTTGATTCGGGCCCAGGCCCTGGCGTCGTCGTAGAGCACGCGACATCGCCCGATGACGTCGTCGACATGGGGGTTGGCATCGAGATCAGGCGGGCCAAGCTTCCAAATCCGCGCAAACGCCGGATTATAGAGCCGCAATCGCCCATCGGTCGCAAACACCGCAACGGCTTCCTGGAGATGATCCAGCGTTTCGCTCTGCACCCCGATGAGCTCATTGTACCGGCTCTCTAGCGCCAGTCGCTCGGTGACGTCGTCAAACAAATACGTCATGCCGCCGTCGGGTCGCTGCTCGGCGACAAAGTGGATCGCCCGTCCGTCCGGCAGATGCCACCAATCCTCGATCGCCTCTTTGTTTCGGTAGGCGTCGAGCAGCTTGGCCTTCCACGACCGATAGTCCGCCTCGACCGGCAACAAGCCACGCTCGCGCAGGCTGTCGAGGATCTCGCCATCGCGCGGCTGGCTGGCCAGCCATTCGGGATCGAGCCGCCACAGCTGATGATAGGCTTCGTTGAAGAACGCCAAACGCTGATCCGGTCGATAGATTGCGACCGCGGTTGAAACCCGGTCGAGTGTGCGGTCATGCGCCGCCATCTGCCGGCTCAACTCGCCTTGCGTAGTCTCGAGCACGGTCGCATCCGAGGCAAAGACCGCGGACCGCGAACCGAGCGGCACGGCAACGATCTCGAATGCCCGACGTTCACCGGAGATGATGAGGTGATGGCGGTCGCGATAGGTTTTGGCCTGGCCAAGCGCCGACATTACGGAGCCACGCTGCCGCGATTCGAGCAGTTGGATCTGGCGATCAATCACCTGCGTCTTGGATTCGGCCTCCACGGCCCGGCGATAGCCTTCGTTAACCCACTCCATTCGGCCGTCCCTACCAATGAACCAGATGATCATCGGCAGCGCATCGTATAGATCGTAGGTTTTCTTGACCTCGTCATGCAGGTGGCGTTGTTGCTCGACCTCGGCGGCGAGCTTGCGCCTTTCGCCCTCCACATCTCTGAGCTTGAGAATTGCGCGCCCACCAGCCAAGCGACCATCCGCCTCCAACGGCTTGTTGTCACGGGTGGCAACGGGGATGTTGAATGCCCTGCCCTCGCGAAAAAGCTCTGCTAGCGCCAGCTCGAGCTTTTGCGCTGAAACAATTTCAAGCCAAGATCGAAACTTGCTGACAGTCAGAGGCGAGTTTGGCGCCACGTCGAGGTTGTTGATCAAGACCCGCGGCCCAGTACCGTGATCGAACGAAATAAGGATCATCGGCTCGGCTGCGATGATCGCCTCGCTGGCGTGCAAATTACGTCGCAGGTCGGCCACCTCCTGCGCCGCCTGCTGCTCGAACCGCCGTGCCGCACGCACCGCCCTGAAGAGTATGGTGACAGCGATGGTGACAAAGGCAAAGGCACCACAAAGCACGGCCAAGATGACCAACTCACGGACATCCAGCGCCCCGAGCGACGGCTTGGCGTTGTCGGCGGCGGCAACAGTCAAAATTGCGATGCAAGCAAGGCTGGCAATCAAGAGGCCAGTCAAGTTTGACAGTAGCCCCGACTGCTTTTTGTAGCTGTCGCGCAGTTGCATCGCGTGCTTCACGTCTTCGCTATCACGCGATCCCGCAACGAAATACTATTCTGGTGTGCCGCGCGTCCCCACCACCCTTCGAATCACTTGTCCGATTATGGGCCGCATCGCTCGGTTTTGCCACACCCACGGCATGCTCCCCACAATGGGCACCGCCAATTTTCCGACGCCTCGCCTTACGGCCTGGAAATCGCAAGGGCGCCCTACCTACTAGTATCGGTAATGGTCGGGCTTGAAGGGGCCCGTTTCCGGCACGCCGATGTAGCTAGCCTGGTCCGCTGAAAGCTTGGTCAACTGCACACCAAGCTTGGCCAAATGCAGAGTTGCAACCTTCTCATCCAACCGTTTGGGCAGTACGTGCACGCTGTTGTCATACGAGTCACCGCTCTGCCACAGCTCGATCTGGGCCAACGTTTGGTTGGTGAACGAGGCCGACATGACGAAGCTCGGGTGGCCCGTGGCGCAACCAAGGTTGACCAACCGTCCCTCGGCCAAAAGGATGATCCGCTTGCCGTCGGGGAATTCGATCTCGTCCACCTGCTCCTTGACGTTGTGCCACTTGTAGTTGCGCAGCGCCGCCACTTGAATCTCTGAATCGAAGTGACCGATGTTGCAAACAATCGCGCGGTCTTTCATTTCGCGCATGTGGTCGACGGTGATCACGTCCTTGTTGCCGGTCGACGTGACAAAAATGTCGCCCTGTGGTGCCGCAGCCTCCATGGTGACGACCTCGTAACCTTCCATCGCCGCCTGCAAAGCGCAAATGGGATCGATCTCCGTCACCATCACGCGCGCGCCCGAGGCTCGTAGCGATTCCGCTGATCCCTTGCCGACGTCTCCATAACCGGCAATCACCGCGACCTTGCCCGCCAACATCACGTCCGTCGCCCGCCGGATGCCATCCACCAGCGACTCGCGGCAGCCATAAAGGTTGTCGAACTTTGACTTCGTCACCGAGTCGTTCACATTGATGGCCGAGAACGGCAAGCGCCCCTCGTCCGCCATACGGTACAGTCGATGCACCCCGGTCGTGGTTTCCTCCGACACGCCGTTGATGGCATCGCGAGCCTTCGCGAACCAGCCCGGGCTATCTGCCATACGGCGTCGTATGCGGGCATATGCGACCTCTTCTTCTTCGCTCCCCGGATTGTCGAGCACGGAAGCGTCCCGTTCCGCCTCCGCTCCGAGAATGATGTAGAGCGTGGCATCGCCGCCATCGTCGAGAATGAGGTTGGCGGTCTCACCGTCACCCCAATGAAAGATCGCGTCGACGTAGTCCCAATACTCCCCGAGGCTTTCACCCTTGCGGGCGAATACCGGCACGCCCGATGCGGCAATGGCCGCCGCGGCATGGTCCTGGGTTGAGAAGATGTTGCAAGATGACCACCGAACCTCGGCGCCAAGCGCCGTCAAAGTCTCAATCAAAACCGCCGTCTGAATAGTCATATGCAGGCAACCAGCAATCCGCGCCCCTTTGAGCGGCTGTGCCGACCCATATTCCTCGCGAGTCGCCATGAGGCCAGGCATTTCGGTCTCGGCGATGGCAATCTCACGTCGGCCCCAATCTGCAAGCTCGATGTCAGCAATCTTGTAGTCAGCGGATTGGCTCATAAGTTTTTACCTTGTTGGATAGCGCCGACGGGCTGTGAACTGTCTGCAGATCGAACAACGACTTCGGATCCGCAGCTCACTACGCCCGATCGGCTGGGGCCCTCAATGATGGCTCTTCTATAAGCAGCATGCGGGAAGGCTGCAACCTCACAATCGAATACGCTGTGGCAAGAATTTCGAGAACAAAGAAAACAGCAACTAGCACCGTAAGCATTTGATTTCTAACTATTATTTGCAAGTCTCCCAGAACACAGCATTTCCAGCAGCATCGTGCGAGCAACCCGATGTTCAGTCTTCGCCAAAGCCACTTTCCACTAGGTTCTTGAGTGCCGCCAACGCGGCAACGGCTTGCGGCCCCTCGGTTTCAATCTCGATCTCCGCGTTTGGCCCAGCCGCCAACATCATCAATCCCATGATCGAGGTTCCGCCGACTGTCTGGCCTTCTCTGGTGACCAGCACCACGGCATCGAATTCTTGCGCACACTTTACGAAGCGCGCCGAGGCCCGCGCATGCAGGCCCTTGAGATTACAGATCGTAACCCGTGCTTTGATCGGTCTGTTAGATTTCACGAAATTGCCCGAGCACAACGAGGCTAGTTGCCAGCGAGCACTTGGCTCGCCACGCTTATATATTTTCGACCCGCCTCTTTCGCTTGATCTATCGCTTCTGCGAGCGTTGTTTCTCTTCTCACCGTGGCCAACTTGATCAGCATCGGTAGATTGATCCCGGCTATGACCTCGACCTTGACTTCCTCCATCACGGAGATCGCCAAATTGGACGGCGTGCCACCGAACATATCGGTAAGCAACACGGCACCCTGCCCGCTATCCACCGACCGTACCGCCTCCAAAATGTCGTTGCGCCGCTGCTCCATGTCGTCATCCGGCCCGATCGACACGGTGGCCAATTGTTCTTGCGGGCCCACAACGTGTTCCACCGCGGCATGAAATTCATCGGCAAGGCCACCGTGTGTGACAATCACAAGACCGATCATCCAGCCCGATCCTCTCAATGCATTCTGACGCCCAGCGCCCATTGGCAAGCGGTGGCTGCTGGCAATATCGTCCGATTTTCTACCGAAGCTCGCAATGCTCGTTCTCGAGAACGCATAAGATGAGGCGTACGCCTAGCGTGCGCAAGCCCAATTCCGCAATAGTTGGTTGGCGGTTTGGCCGTTGCTCGCTCGCGGGGCGTCGGGAAGTGTAGGCTAACACGCCCCTACGAGAGCCAACGCCATCTTGATGTGTGCCGAGGGTTCTAACGCGTTGAGCCGCACCAACGGCAACGAAACACCCAGCAAATCGGTACATATGTCATTGTCAGGCATGCGCGCCACCTCATTGCTTGAAACGAGCTCGACCAACAGTGCAACATCGGCTTCCGCCACGTGTGCAAAGTCGACAATTCCGAGCCCGCGAACCTCGAGCTTTCCCGCAAGCTGGGTGGGCGGACGGGCGATCACGCGACCGCTAACGTTTTCGAGAACAATTTGATCGTCGCCAACCAACCGAGGCGGTGCACCACAAAGCCGTTCTATATCGCCGCTGGTGATAAACCTGAGAGCGAGATCGGACTTTCCCGAACCGGACGGTCCGCTGATGAGAACGCCACGGCCAGCCGCGGCGACACAGGTTGCGTGAACCAATTTACCGCCAGCGACCACCGGACCTTAGACCCCGCTGAACGGATTTGTTGCCCGTGGGCAGGCGTATGGTGAAGCGGGCTCCGAAAACCGTGCCTCCGCCGCTCTGTGCTTGCTGTCCCTCGCACGCTGCCCCCCCACGCTCCAAGGCTTCATCGGGATGGGGACGACTTCGGTTTTCCGCACGCAACGTGCCGCCATGGGCGTGCACGATATCGCGACTGATGCTCAGACCCAAACCCGAATTGTTGCCAAAGCTTTCGGCACCCGGCCGATCCGTATAAAACCTGGCGAAAATCTTCTCGATATTATCGGTGCCAATACCGGGCCCTTGATCATCCAAGTGGATCACCACGTCGTCGCCGACCCGCTCTGCGGTGACCCAAATCTTGCCGTCGTCCGGCGAGAAAGAGAGCGCATTATCCAGCAGGTTGCGCATCACTTGGCCCAACCGACTGTCGTGTCCGTTGATAATGAATTGCTGCGCGCTCGAGGGTGGGCCAACGACGTGCAGGATAATCTCCTGATCGTCCTTGATGAGCGAGTCGTTGAACATGTCCACGATGGTCTCCAACAGCTTGAACATATCCACCGGCTGGGCATCCGAGAGCGCCAACTCGGCATCCAATCGCGAGGCGTTGGAAATATCATCAATCAACCGGGTCAAACGCCTGACGTCATCCTTGATCGTCCCGGCGAGCGCTTGTCGTGCTTCTTCGGTTTTTACCAGCGCGAGCGTTTCGGCCGCGCTACGTACCGAGGTCAACGGATTTTTCAATTCGTGGGCCACGTCTGCCGCAAACCGTTCGCTCGCCTCGATCCGGCGATAGAGTGCGTCGGTCATCTCCCTTAGAGTACCGGAGAGGTCGCCGATCTCATCGGCCCGATGGGTGAAATCTGGCAGTTCCTCACGACGCCGCAGGCTGTGCCGCACACGCTCTGCCGCCTCGCTCAACTTGTGCAGTGGCGCACCGATCGTGCTCGCCAGCACAACCGAAGAAACCACGATTGCCAGCAGTGCCAGCAACGTGATTCTGAAAATGCTCCATCGCTCGGCGCTCAGCAGCTGATCAATTTCGCCACCACGCGTGGAAAGCAACAGCGCACCGTTGACCGACGAAAACCCCCGGATCGGGATCGCCACACTAACGATATGCTGCCCCACCTCGTTGATCAGCAGGAGCCGCGTCGCGGTGCCATTGAGGGCGAGGCGAACCTCCGTGTAAGCCTTGCCGTTCGCCCGACCGATGTCCTTGTAAACCGGCAAATCGGTGCGATTGAACCAGGCCTGCAAGCGCGTCCACAGCCCACGGATTTTTGGCCGCTCGTAAACTCCGCGCGGCACCAGCTTGGATTGATTCGCATAGGTCCCGTCGAACAGCAGATCGCTGTCGAGCACCAGTCGGCCATCGTTGGCATAGATTCGTGCTCGCGTACCCGTCGGTTCGACCAAGCGGCGCAGGATTGGCGCCACCTGCTCCGGTCGTATGGAAAATTCGAGCTTGGCAAGATCGTCTTGGTTGCGCCGCACCACCGACCCGCCCTGCGGATCCAGAAGATCCAAATCGAGAACGATCCGGTCCGTGTGCATCGTCGCGTTGGCGGCGATTGCGGCCGCGATGATCTCGCCTTGCGTCTTCAGGCTCCCGCTTTTTGCTCCGATCAGCCAAGCCTCTGTTTTGCTGAAATAAAAGATGCTTCCGACCAGGACCAGCAACACCACGAGATTGAGGACGACGATGCGTCCCGTCAGCGTGGTGAAGCGGTAGTGAAATTGGAGGCGTTCGAACAGCCGACCGATATGTCGCCCTAATGCCTGAGGCGCCGAGGCCAGATCAGACAGTCGTCTCAGGCTCGAGAATCGGTCCGCGTCAATCGCCATGCGGGATGGGTTTCCCCTACGCTTCCTTGAAGCGATAGCCAACGCCGTAAAGCGTTTCAATCACGTCGAAATCATCATCGACCACCTTGAACTTCTTGCGTAACCGCTTGATATGGCTGTCGATTGTTCGATCGTCCACGTAAACCTGCTCATCGTAGGCCGCATCCATCAAAGCATCGCGGCTCTTGACGACGCCAGGCCTAAGCGCCAGCGCCTGAAGAATCAAAAACTCCGTGACCGTCAGTGTCACAGCCTGTCCACACCAGTGGCACGTATGGCGCTCTGGATCCATCTTGAGTTGGCCGCGCTCCAGTATTGCGGCTTCGCTCTTGCCTTGGCCGCCGGCGTCCTTCGGCTGGTATCGCCTAAGGATCGCTCTGACACGCTCGATCAGCAGGCGTTGCGAGAACGGCTTCGCGATATAGTCATCTGCTCCCATTTTGAGACCAAAGAGCTCATCGATCTCTTCGTCCTTCGAGGTCAGGAAGATGACCGGCATGTCGGAACGCTGCCTTAGCCGTCGCAGCAACTCCATGCCGTCCATTCGCGGCATCTTGATGTCGAGGATTGCCAGATCCGGTGGCTCCTCGGAGAACCCTTCAAGGGCTGCACCGCCGTCATTGTAGGTTCTGATCTTGTAACCCTCAGCCTCCAGCGCAACGCGCAGTGAGGAGAGAATGTTACGGTCGTCATCGACGAGAGCTATGGTATTTTGATTGCGCATGTTGGTCCGCCCTCGCAGTTCTTCATAATGAACTGCGCATTATGATCTCAAGGTGTACGAAATGTGGCAACGTCGATCCTGACAGGGCAAGCGTGAATGTTAGCTGAACACCGAGATAAGGCCAATGCTTGGTGAAACTAAGCCCACCTCGCGCATGCACGACCTTCTATAAAACCGATTTGCCATAAGGCTCACATGTGTGACCTTCAGGCTGCATTGTTGGCCGTTATCAACATCTAATCGCGTATATTGGCGCACATTAGTTGCATGAACTGGCGACTGCGACCAATAGACGCTTTGTGCGGCAAACGGGGCATTCATACCGTCCGGCGGTCTAATTCTGCCATCAATAGCAGGGTTAATTAGGGGACGGCTGACAATCCGAATATCGACATGACGAATCGCTCCTATACCGACGTCCCGATTACGAATGAGGAAGCTGGAGAGGAGTGGGCAGTGTGACTTTCGTGGCGATCGACGGCGGCGAACAAATGGTCGACAACACATTTGCGCTGAAGCAAACCGACAAGCTCCACCTGAACAATTCACAAGCAGAGCTTTACGAGTTCGCGGTCGCACGCAGTGAAGGACGGGTCGCAGCCACAGGCGCGCTCGCAATGGAAACTGGCCAGCACACGGGCCGATCGGCGGCGGACAAGTTCATTGTTCGCGATACCAACACCGAGCAGAGTATCTGGTGGGATAACTCGGCTTCCATCACGCCCGAGCAGTTCGATCGGCTTCATGCTGACTTTCTAGCTCACGCCGAAAACAGCGAACTGTTCGTCCAAGATCTCTTTGCCGGCGCCGACTCCAAGCATCGCCTACCTGTGCGAATTTATCTTGAATATGCCTGGCACGCACTTTTTATCCAATACCTGCTGCGAAAACCGGATCCCGAAAGCCTCAATCATTTCAAGCCGCAATTGACAATCGTCAATCTGCCCAGTTTCCACGCAGATCCTGCACGCCACGGCGTAAGTTCTCAGACCGTGATCGCCTGTGATTTTTCACGCAACATCGTCCTCATCGGCGGCACGTCGTATGCGGGCGAGACGAAAAAGTCGGTTTTTTCCTTCCTCAACTACCTCCTGCCGCAAAAGGGCGTCATGCCCATGCATTGCTCCGCCAACGTTGGCCCCGACGATGATTCGGCGATTTTCTTTGGGCTTTCCGGCACCGGCAAAACCACACTCTCTAATGATCCCGCTCGAACTCTAATTGGCGATGACGAACATGGCTGGTCAGAGAACGGAATTTTCAATTTCGAGGGCGGATGCTACGCCAAGACAATCAATCTTTCCGCCGATGCCGAGCCGGCGATTTATGATGCAACCAACCGTTGGGCCGCGGTGCTTGAAAATGTCGTTCTGAAGCCAGGGACCCGCGAACCGGATTACGACGATGGGACGCTGACACAGAATACCCGCTCGGCCTATCCGATGCATTATGTCTCTGGCGCGAGTGAAACCGCGCGCGCTGGCCATCCCAAGAACATCGTCATGTTGTGTGCCGACGCCTTCGGTGTCCTGCCGCCCATTGCCAAATTGTCGCCGAGCCAGGCGATGTACCACTTCTTGTCCGGCTATACCGCCAAGGTCGCCGGGACCGAAAAGGGCGTTGGCAATAAGCCGGTGGCAACGTTTTCGACCTGCTTCGGCGCACCCTTCATGCCGCGTCACCCGAGCGTTTATGGCAACTTGCTCCGCTCGCTGATTGCCGCCCACGACGTCGATTGCTGGCTGGTCAACACCGGCTGGACCGGTGGCAAGTACGGCACCGGCCACCGCATGCCAATCGATGCCACACGCCGTTTGCTGGACGCCGCCCTTTCTGGCGCCCTCAAGGATGCCGCCATGCGTGTCGATCCGGTATTCGGCTTCGAGGTACCGCGAAAGCTCGCAGGCGTCGACGAGCAGATCCTCAATCCACGCCAGACCTGGAGCGATCCCCGCGCTTACGACGTGCAGGCCAAAGCACTTGTCGAAATGTTCAATGAGAACTTCGCAAGGTTCGAGAGCCACGTCGACGCCGACGTCAAGGCGGCCGCACCGGCTCTTCCCGTCGCCGCTGAATGAGCATCGCCGAGCGACCACACCGGTGAGCCCAGATGGGCTGATCGAAGAATTGGCATTCCCGGCGAAATTCATAAGCTGGCATCATGCACCGCTAGCCGGCGGTGCATTAACCAAGAAGTCAATTTGTTACTAATGTGGTAAACGTCCGACTTATACGGAACAATTGAGAGGGCTACGATCCCGCTGTTAGTGGTTCATCGGGAGGGACTTCTTATGCGTTTCGTGCTCTCAGCAGCAGTCGTGCTTTGCTTGGCCGGCTTATTTTCAGCCCCAGCCCAAGCGGCACCGCACCAATTTTCTGGCTCCATCGCATCGCTCAAGACGCAAGTCGGATCACCGCTTATCACCGTTCAGGCCGAGCGACGCCGTGTTCGCCGCTTCCTGCGCGATCGGGGCTTCGAGATACTGGATTTTGTTGAGCGCACGCCCCCTGAGATGTTCCTGGAAGTTTGCAAGGGCGACAAAAAGTACCTCGTGATGTTCACCGATGCTGGCCGTTATTTCGGCAGCCGCTATCTTGGCGAGTGCGTCCGCGAACAAGACGACGAGGTCGCAACATTGCGCCAAATCAGACGCGACTTGAGATCACGCGGCTATCGCCAAGTTCGCTTCACCGACCGCACACCACCATCGAGAATCGCCGAGGCCTGTCGGCGTAACCGATCGTTCGAACTCCGCATCAATGCCGAAGGGCGCATTGTCAAACGGCAGCGTATCGGTCGCTGCCAATCGCCCCCCGTCGATGAAGATGGCGACGATGATCAAGCTGGCGACGGTAGCAGCTCCGGTTCGGCGCGCGAACTGAGACGGGCAATGCGCAAACAGGGTTACCGCCAGATCCGCTTTGTCCGTCACAACTCCGATGAAAGCACCATTCGGGCCTGTCACGGTATTCGGCGCTTCCACATCACGTTGGCGAACGAGGAGATCAATGCGCGGCGCACAATCGGTTTCTGTGACATCAATGAAGACGATGTTGAGTGGGTCCCCCCGAGACCCGTGCAGGATGTCGATCCCGACAGCGACGAAAACCTCTCGCCCGAGACCTGCCAACAGGTTCTCGATTGGCTGCAATACCGCACACCGATCCTGTTCGAGGTCAGCAGCGATCGCCTGAAAGACGAGAGCCTTCCGCTGCTTCGCGTCATTGCACGAAATGTCGATCGCTGCCCCGGCACGCAATTGCGTATCGAGGGTCATACCGACGATGCCGGGTCATCCAACCGAAATCGAGAGCTCAGCGAGAAGCGCGCGATCGCCGTGCAGAAATACCTGATCGAGCGAGACACACCCGCAAGCCGCTTGAGCGCAC
>JAUVMS010000161.1 GCA_030600135.1 Hyphomicrobiales bacterium
GGAAACTGGTGTGCGGGATCGACGGCGATCGGTGTGAGAACTGGAAAAATCTGCTCGTCGAACCGCTGCTCCAACCAAGCACGCTCCTTCGCGGTCAGATGCTCGGGCTCGACGATCTCGATTCCGGCCGCGGCGATTTCGTCGCGAATCTTCGCCCATTGCACCTGTTGCGCATTGGACAGCTTGCGCGCTTCCTCGTGAATGCGCACCAACTGCTGAGCTGGGCTCAAGCCGTCCTGGCTCGGCGTTTCGACGCCGGCATAAACCTGGCCGCGAAGACCGGCGACACGTACTTGGTAAAATTCATCGAGATTTGATGCCGAGATGGAAAGAAAACGCAAGCGCTCCAATAGAGGGTGACTGGGGTTGTCCGCCTCCTCCAGGACGCGCCAGTTGAACTGAAGCCATGACAGTTCGCGATTGTAGTAACGTTTGGGGTCCTCCTCGTCAAAAACCACGTGCTCGATGGCGCGTTCTTCGACAGCCATGACGCCCATCACCGGTTCCTCCTCGCAGACACTCGGCCCGTCAACCAAACTTGCATCATCATCTCGCGTGATCATCAAAGCTTCCTTGCTCGCTGCTACAACGATTACACAATCGGTGCAAGGATCACTCATTGCAACTCAGCCATCCGTGCCATCACTCGAGAGCTGCTCCAAGATCTTGCGCGCAAGGTCCCGCGTCACCATTTTTGGCGTTTGCCAGATTGTTCGATCGAGTTCCTCGACCAACCGTAGCGCAAAACCCATCGAGCGCTCCATATGTCTGGCAAGATGATTGACTGCATGCGGTGTCGCAGGCAGCTGACGATCGCTCAACAGCTTGACGAGGACGGCGCGTAGCAAGTTCTCATCCGGCGGCTCGATTGAGATGACGGGCAGCGACCGCAAGCGCGAGCGCAGATCGGGCAGCTTGATGTCCCACTCACCAGGCCTCGATCTTGCCGTCATGAGAATATGAAAGCGCTGCTCCTTGGTCATGTTGATGAAGTGGAAGAGCGCCTGCTCGTCGGCAATGCCCTGGTCAATGTCCTCAATGATGACCGCCGCACCATGTGATGCAGCAACGAGTGCCGGCTCGTCCGCGTCGCATGCAGCAATACAAACCGCGTCGCAGCGCAGCCGCCAAACGTTGGCCAAATGCGTCTTGCCGCTTCCCTCAGGCCCCGCGATCAACGTCAACGGGCTCGGCCAATTGGGCCACAAGTCGATCAAGGCGACAGCAGCTTTGTTGTTGCCGCTGACAATGAAATCCTCGGCCTCGAGAGCCGGTCGGTGAGGCAGGTCGAGCACGAGCTGCTCTGAAGCTGCTTTCATGATGCCACCCCGGTTTCGCTCGCTTGCTCGCCTTGATGCTCGACGTCGTCCTCGCCATCTTGCCCTGGCTCAGCACCGCCCGGACCATAGTACAGGCTGCTCTGGCGATACTCGCCAATTGCAAACCGCGCAAGCACGCCGATCGCCGCCGCAACGGGAACCGCAATCAAGAGGCCGACGATGCCAAACAAATAGCTGAAAGCAAACAGCGAGAAGATCAGCCACACCGGGTGCAGTTTGATCCGATCTCCGACGATTTTCGGCGAAAGCAGATTGCCCTCGATGACCTGTCCGATGATGAACACCGCAACGATTTTGAAAATCGACAGCCAGTCGGGCCAAAACTGCGCAATCGCGAAGGCAGTCGAGATGACAAACCCCGTCAGCGTGCCGACGAACGGAACGAAGCTCAATAGTCCCGCTACCAGGCCGATCAGCAAGCCATACTTGAGCCCAAGCCACGTCAACCCCGTTGCGTAAAACAACCCGAGCAAAACCGCCACCGTACCCTGACCACGAATAAAGCCGGCCAACACATCGTTGACCTCGCCCGCCAGCCGGCGAATTGTGGCGGCATGTTCGCGTGGCAGCCACCCATCGACCCGCGCGACCATGTGGTCCCAATCCAACAGCATGTAGAAGGTAACGACCGGTGTCACCAGCAAGAGCGACAGGAAATTGACGAGCGCCAACCCACCACTCCAAACCGATTTGATAACGCTACCGAGCAACGTCGCTCCCGATTTTGCGAGCTCGCCAAATTCCGATTTCAGCGCCGCTTGCAGCTCCGGAAAGTCGTCACCCAGCCACTGCCGGGCGGCGTGCAGCAATGCATCGCGCAGCGTCTGGAGATGTTCGGGTAACGTGCCGGCCAACTCTCGAATTTGGTTGACCAGGAGCGGCATCACCAAGATGAAGATCGCCGTCGCCACCAACGCCGTTAGGCTGACGATGACCAGCGTGGCGACAAAGCGGGACGCCCCTTGGCGCTCCAGCCGGTCGGCGAGTGGGTCCAAAAAGTAGGCGATCCCGAGCCCGACGACAAAGGGCAGCAGAATGCCGCGGAAAATGGCAATGAAGGCGATGAAGACCACAAGTATGACGCCCCACGCGAGGGCTTGACGCTCTCGGTTCATCACCCTCTCCCCAGACCGGTCGGGCGACACGTCACATGATCAGGCCGCACAATCATCAGCTCTCATATCCTGCCATGTGGCGCAACCAGGCCTGCAAATAGCTCGCAGCGGACAGCAAGGTCAGTAGCCCGGCGACGACGGCGAGCCAATACCGTAGTTCCTCCAGCCCCAGGCCAAAGCCACTGTCAGCAAGCGTAATGGCGGCGAGCACAATCTGGGCGACCGTATTGGCTTTGCTGACCAAGAGAGGATGCACGCGCATCGGTCGATTGAGCATCCATGACAGGATCAACGCACTGATAATCAAAAAATCTCGACTGACAACCGCAATCACCAGCCAGGCAGGTATCTGACCGAAAAAGCCGAGCGCAACGAAAATGCAGACCAGCAACAACTTGTCGGCAAGCGCGTCGAGGTAGGCCCCGAGTTCAGTTTCCCAACCAAACCTCTTCGCCAAAAAACCGTCGACAGCGTCACTGATGCCGGCAACCACGAAGATCCAAAAGGCGAATTGCGTCCTACCAGTGATGATCAGCCAGACGATGAGCGGCGCGAGAAGCAGCCGCATCAGGCTGATGGCATTGGGAATATTCAAGCCGAGACACCCCAACTTGGTCGCTTGTGCATTGTTATCAAACGATCAATGGCTCGCCCACGTTTGGGCGATGACGATGTGCAGTTTGTCGCCATTGCAGCGCCGCGTCGAGCCACTTTGCTGAAGCGCCACGTGGGACGATGATTAGAACCGCCGACCGAATGCTGAAAGATATCCGGCAGGTGCCGCCAAGCAAACGGTCAAAGACGCTCGAGCACCCAAACGCCACCGAAATTATTGAGTTGGAATCCACGCTCAGGCAACCGCCCTTGAAACGCCGCCACACCACCGGGATAAAGCAGCGTCACCTCTGCCCCACGGGCCGAGACCGCGTTGGTGCCGAGCCCGCTTACACCCGGGATCTGGGTCAACTGTTGCCTGATCCGCTGCCAATCGCCGATCCCGTTGTAGGCAACCGTGAACTTGACCATTTCTCCACCACCGGCGGCAGATTGCGCACTGCCGGAGGCGCCTGCGTTAACGGCTTTCCACCTGCCCTCAAGAATGCCGAGACCGATGACCGCGGCCAGCTCGGTCGTGAAGCCGAGATCCCCCTGGTCAATCGGCAGATTGCGTCGCAGTCGCAGCGGTCCCACCGCATCGATGCCAATCAGCGATATCGTCAGCTTGCGGCCATCGGAACGCGGCTCGGCGAACGCCAGCACGATGCTTCGCGTTCCATATTCTTCCTGCAAAATGGTCATCTTGCTGTTGTCGCCTTCAACGAGCCCGCGCACCGCTTGTCCTCGCACGACGTTCTTCAAAGGCAGGACTTTGAGCGGCGACACCGAATTTCTGAGATCCAATCCGCGCCATGCCGCCAACCAATCCCTGCTTCCCTGATCGAGACGATAGGGACCCCGCGAGGCGCCCAATCCGCCATCGTCGCTGGGACCGGCACTGAACACCGGCACCAGCGTCACCGGCGGCGCCTGTTGATCCACGGTGGCAATGCCGTAGCTCATCAACAACTGTCGTACGGCTTTGCGTTTGAAACGAAAATCGAGCGAAGCGATGTATTCCGTGCTCGAGTTCTGCTCGCTTCGCACCGCAAACCCGTCCATCAAGTCGACGATGCGCCCGAGCTTGAGTCGCGGCAGCTGTTTGTAGCTCGTCACCGGCACGATCCGCTTCATGAGCGAACGAAAGGCCCTTTGCTGCCCCTCGGCCATGGCCTGGTTTTTGGCCGCGACGGCATCGCTGGCGACCGCCTGGACTGGGTATCTCGCAATGGTATAGACATCGCCCGACTTCGCCGCCGAACTGACGCTCATGGCGAAGATGCCGACCGCCACGACTGCACCAAGTCCGCGTGCCCAGTTCGACAATCGGCCCACAGGCCGCCCAATGCATGGCCTGTCCACGTCCCTGCTCCCGTCAAACGTCTTGCGTTTGCTAGTGACCACATCGTCCCCCGTCCAACCCGGCGCCATTTGATTCTGTGCCGCGCAATACCACGATCGGTCGTTGCCGCGATTTGCGCCCATCATGATGTGATGCGGCATGCTGAGCAACCGACACTTGCTAGCGCACCTCCGCCAAGCATTGCGGCAAAATTTGGGACATCTGTCCTTTACGCCCTTGGCCTCGCATCCTTCTAGCTGCTAAAGCGGCGGTAGCCCTGACTATCACAGAATGAGGAAGACGAGCGATGGCCGATCCGCGTGGCAAACGCGACAATGGGCTCACCTACCGCGATGCGGGCGTCGACATCGATGCGGGCAACGCCCTCGTTGAGGCCATCAAACCACTCGCGGCCAGCACTGCACGGCCGGGCGCCGATGGCACGCTCGGTGGCTTTGGCGGGCTTTTCGACCTCAAAGCAGCCGGGTTCTCCGACCCCGTGCTCGTCGCCGCCAACGATGGCGTCGGCACCAAGCTGAAAATCGCGATCGAGACCGGTCATCATGCCACGGTTGGTATCGATCTCGTGGCCATGTGCGTCAACGACCTCATCGTTCAAGGCGCCGAGCCATTATTTTTCCTAGATTATTTCGCCACCGGCAAGCTCGAGCCGGACACCGCACAGACCGTCATTGCCGGTATTGCAGAAGGCTGTCGCCAGGCCGGCTGCGCTCTCATCGGTGGTGAGACGGCGGAAATGCCGGGCATGTATAGCGATGACGACTATGACCTCGCCGGTTTTGCCGTCGGCGCGACCGAACGCGGCACCCTGCTGCCGCGCGACGATTTGCAGGCGAGCGATGTGCTCATCGCCCTCGCCTCCTCGGGGCCCCACTCCAACGGTTATTCGCTGGTCAGACGCTTGGTGGCAATGAGCGAGGTCGGCTGGCTCGATCCAGCTCCCTTCGCCCCCAAGACCACTCTTGGCCAAGCCTTGCTCGAGCCGACACGCATCTACGCGCGACCCATCCTCAAGGCGATTCGTGAGACGGGCGCCATCAAAGCCCTCGCCCACATAACCGGCGGCGGCTTGATCGAGAACCTGCCACGTGTGCTCCCGGCCAACCTGACCGCCCACATCGATTTAGCGGCAATCGCGCTGCCGGACGTCTTTCGCTGGCTCCAGACCGCGGGCGGTATAGCCGAGCGAGAGTTGCTCACGACCTTCAACTGCGGCGTCGGCATGGTGATCGTTGCCGCTGCCGACAAAGCCGACGAACTCTCTGCCATACTCCAGGCCGAGGGCGAGGCAACCTCCGTCATCGGCGCGCTGGAGCCGCGGGAAGACCGCGCGCCTGTCTACTATTCCAACGAACTCGGATCACGACCATGACTACCAAGAAGCGGGTCGGCATTCTGATTTCCGGGCGTGGCACCAATATGCAGGCCCTGATCGATGCCTGCCAAGATGTCAGCTACCCGGCTGAAATCGTCTCAGTGATCTCAAACCGACCCGACGCGCCAGGTCTCGGGCGTGCTCGAGACGCCGGCATCGCAACCGTAACAGTCGACCATACCAAATACGAAACGCGAGAGCCGTTCGAACGGGCGCTCCACCAGGCCTTGCTCGACGACAAGATCGAGCTCATCTGCTGCGCTGGTTGGATGCGCCTGCTGACGTCCGCCTTCGTCGATCGCTGGCGCAACCGCCAGCTCAACATCCATCCGTCATTGTTGCCGGCGTTCAAGGGCCTCAACACCCACCAGCGAGTGATCGAGGCCGGCGCCAAAATCTCCGGCTGCACCGTGCACTTTGTCCGCGAGGAAATGGACGCGGGACCAATTGTCGCTCAAGGTGCGGTTCCGATTTCACCACGTGATACGCCTGAAACGCTCGCAAATCGTATTCTGCAAGTTGAGCACAAGATTTACCCACATGCACTCAGGCTCGTCGCCTCTGGCGCGGTTCGGGTTGTTGGTGAAAGCGTTATCCACACGAATGCCCCATCAAACATCGCGCAGTCGCTATTTTCCCCGCCACTCCAACCTGTTAGCCATGAAACGGACTAGTCAGGGCGTCGCATGGACAGGGGGCTCTAGCGGGTGGTAACTACACAACAGCCTTAGATGGCAAGATTGAGTCGCGCGTCGGGCTGCGCAGCGACTTGAGGCTGTGCCTAACCCAGCGCCGAACCGGCCCCCGTTGACAAAAGGCAGGGCGATAAATGAGCGCAATTCCCCGCACGGTTCAACCTTCTGCTACACCAGCACATGCGCAAGGTCTCGGTGAAAGCGACAGTGTTTGGTTCGCACTCATCCCGCTGCTCAAGGATCCTGGAAATCCGATGCAGATGCTTCTGCGCATGTGCCAGAAGTACGGCGGCATCATTCCTATTCGCCTGAAGGACCGGCGCATAATCTTCAT
Organism: Hyphomicrobiales bacterium; assembly: GCA_030600135.1. Taxonomy (GTDB): domain Bacteria; phylum Pseudomonadota; class Alphaproteobacteria; order Rhizobiales; family JAUVMS01; genus JAUVMS01. Next base: position 6,820 of record JAUVMS010000161.1, read on the forward strand.
GAGCGAGGTCGATCATTTCAAGCACGTGCTGGTGACGCGGGCCGACGACTACGTCAAATACTTCGATGGCCTGAGGCCGGTCTTCGGCAACAGCATGATCACCATTGACGGCGCGCTCTGGCAGCGCATCCGCAGGCCACAGCAAGCTGCCTTCCATCCAGCCAAGTTCGAGGAGTATTTGCCCTACCTTCTAAAGGCGCTGCGTGGCAAGGCCGATCGCTGGCAGCAATTGGCCGACAGTGGCGAGACGGTCGAGATGGTGGAGGAAACCTGGACGCTGGCCGCCGACATGGTCTGCCAGGCGCTGTTCGACCGCGAGATGCCGTTCAACCCGCACTTCGTCTTTGGCTGCGTCAAGACATATACGGACGTCCAGAACCACAAGGCCATCCGGCTCCAGCGCGTCAACGGCGAACTCATCGAGGTGAGCGAGGCCAATGCCGCCAAGGCCATGAAGACTTGGGGCGACATGCCGGACCAGGTTTTGGGCGCACCCATTATCGACAACCGCCAATCGACGCTCCTGAACATGATTCTGGAGGCCGAAGCTGATCCAGA
>JAUVMS010000266.1 GCA_030600135.1 Hyphomicrobiales bacterium
ACCGCTGACGCGCACGGTGCGCGACGCCGCGATCATGCTCGGCGCCATGGCCGGGCACGACCCCAAGGATTCGACCAGCGTCGATACCCCGGTGCCCGACTACGAGGCGGCGCTGAGCGGGGATATCCGCGGCCTTAAAATCGGCATCCCCAAAGAGTACCGCCTGGACGGCACCCCGCCTGAGATCGAGGCGCTATGGCTCCAGGGGATCGAGTGGCTCAAAGCCGCCGGCGCCGAGGTCACCGAAGTGAGCCTGCCGCACACGAAGTACGCCCTGCCCGCCTACTACATCGTTGCCCCGGCCGAAGCCTCGTCCAACCTGGCGCGCTATGACGGTGTGCGCTACGGCCTGCGCGTACCGGGCGACGACATCATATCGATGTACGAAAACACCCGCGCCGAAGGCTTTGGCGCCGAAGTCAAGCGCCGTGTCCTGATTGGCACTTATGTGCTTTCAGCGGGCTACTACGACGCCTACTACCTTCAGGCCCAAAAGGTGCGCACCCTCATCAAGCGTGACTTTGACAAAGCGTTTGCCAAAGTGGACGTGCTGCTGACCCCGACAACGCCCAATGCCGCGTTCCCGTTGGCGGCCATGACCGCCGATCCGCTGCAGATGTATTTGAACGACATCTTTACCGTGACCGTGAACATGGCGGGCCTGCCGGGCATATCGGTCCCAGCTGGTGTCTCCTCCGATGGCTTGCCGTTGGGCCTGCAACTCATTGGCAAGCCGTTTGATGAGACAACGCTGTTCAAAGCAGGCCAGGCCATAGAGGATGCCGCCGACGTGCACCCGGCTCCGGCTAACTGGTGGTCGGAGTAACGCGAAAGGAAAGGTCGAGCCATGGCGTTTCGCCCACCAGCTGAATGCGCGGACATGAGTCTCGTGCGCAACGAGATCGATCGTCTCGACGCCGCACTGGTTGAGTTGATCGCCGAGCGTTTCAGCTACGTCGAACGGGCCTGGGAGATTAAGCTCGAGGAGAACGCTGCCGCCAACGTGCCGTGGCGAAATCAGCAGGTGATCGACAAAGTTCGCGCCCACGCCGAGGCCAATGGCGTTTCCCCGGATCTAGTGGAAGCGCTGTGGCGCCAGATGATCGGCTGGTTCATCCAGTACGAGGAAGAAAAACTCCGGCGCAAAGAATAGACCGCGGCCAAATCCGCGCTCCTCTCCCATTCCAAGTCCTACCGCGCGAGCATGGCTTGCCGGCCATCAGTCGTGATCGATTTCCAAACCGAATAAAGCGTTGAGTGCAAGAGCTGGGCGCGCTCGCCGAAGCGCACGACAATCAAATCCCGCGCCGGCATCAGGTAGACGGTCTGCCCACCCTGACCGAGGAAATAGGTGAAGCGGCCCTGCAGGGGCTCGCCTGGCCGATCGAGAACGTCGTGGCGGACGTGGAGGCCGTAGTGGCCCGCGCTCAACGCCTGTTGCGCCAGATCATGACCGAGGAGCATCCGCCATAGTCGCGGCGACAGGAATTCCGCATTCGCCTGCCCATTGTTCGCGATAAATCGCGCGGCAAGGGCCCAATCGATCGCACGCGCATATAGACAACAATAGGCCGAAACTGGCCCCTTCGCCCCATGCCGCCGCCAGTGGGCGGGGCCGGCCCCGCTCAGTCGCCAGATTTTATCCTCCAGCAGTTTGGCCAGCGAGACACCATAGACCTTTTCCAGCACCGCCCCGAGGATGGCCGTGTTGACGTTCTGATAGCTGAAGCGATCGCGATCCTGCAGCTTGCTCGCTAGCTGGCCCAAAATCTCGCCGAGGCCACGCGCGTGCAATTGCGCCATGGGCCCGAACGGATTGGCGATGGCCCCCTCGAGATCCTTCTCGGCAAATCCCGAAGCGCTCTTGAGTGCGTCGCTCTCAAACAGAATTCCGCTGCCCATTTCAAGCAGTTGGCGGATAGTCACCGCGCCGATCGAGCGCCCATGCAGTTCGGGCAGGGCCGTCGACAACGACGCATCGAGACTGGCGATCTTGCCTTCATCGATAGCCTTCAGAACCAGGGCGCCGATAAGGCTTTTGACCAGTGAGAACGAGTTGAATTTGGTCTCGATATCCGTGCCTGCTTTGGAGAGTTCGAGGGCGACGCGTCCCTTGTGATAGGCCAGCAGCGCCCGCCCGCCGCTCTCACTAAAGAGCTGGCGCAACCGCGCATTCGCCGGTCGGAGGTGATTGTTGCTATTGGACAATTCAGACAGATCGCTGCCCGAGACGAGAACATGATGGCCTCGAGCCGGCCACGTGACGCTCGGGTACCCCTCGGCCAGCAACGCGGGCAGATGCGGCGCATAGGCCGCCGCGGCCAAACCCGCCAAAAGAATTCCCAGCAAGCCCATGCCAACAAACTTTGCCGTCTGCATCACACGCTTGTTCATCACTTTGCCGTCAGGTCACCGGTTACCAATGGCTCACCACAGCCACGGTTCGGCGACCCTATGCAACGGCCGTGGTCGCAATGCGACGTTGCCAGGGATTGCGGCGACCGCCTCACTGGGCTAACGAGGGCGAGCGACAGCAAACAGGCCGAAGAATCATGCATGAACGGGTCAGAACTGCGGACAAGAAAAACCTGGTGCAAGGCGCCACGGGCGACTGGGAAGTTGTGATCGGCATGGAGGTTCATGCTCAGGTCACCTCAAACGCCAAGCTTTTTTCCGGCGCATCGACCGAGTTTGGCGGCGAGCCCAACGACCACGTCAGCTTGGTCGACGCGGCGATGCCCGGCATGCTTCCCGTCATCGATGAGGCCTGTGTCGCACAAGCCGTGCGCACCGGTCTCGGCCTCAAGTCCAGCATCAATCTGAATAGCGTCTTTGCCCGCAAGAACTACTTTTATCCGGATCTGCCACAGGGCTACCAAATCTCTCAGTACGACCAGCCGGTCGTCGGCGAGGGCCGCATATTTCTCGACATGAAGGATGGCGAAACCATCGAGGTTGGCATCGAGCGCCTGCATCTCGAGCAGGACGCCGGTAAAAGTTTGCACGACCAGCACCCAGACTATTCCTACGTCGATCTCAACCGCTCCGGCGTTGCGCTGATGGAGATCGTCTCCAAGCCCGACATCCGCTCGGCCGAAGAAGCCAAGGCCTATGTCACCAAGATCAGAACAATTCTGCGCTATCTTGGCACCTGCGATGGCAATATGGATGAGGGCAGCCTCAGGGCAGACATCAACGTTTCCGTTCGCCACCCGGGCGACGACCTGGGCACCCGCTGCGAAGTGAAGAACGTCAACTCAATTCGTTTCATGGGCCAGGCCATCGACTACGAGGTGCAGCGCCAAATCGATGTCATCGAGGCGGGCGGCACGATCGATCAGGAAACCCGGCTGTTCGATCCAAAGACCGGCGAAACCCGCTCCATGCGCTCCAAGGAAGAGGCCCACGACTATCGATATTTTCCGTGTCCCGACCTTTTGCCTCTGGAGCTGACGCAAGCCTACGTCGACGAATTGGCCAAGGACCTTCCAGAGTTGCCCGATGGAAAAAAAGCGCGGTTCATTGAGGATTACGGGCTCTCCGCCTATGACGCCGGCGTTCTGGTCACCGCCCGTGCCGACGCCGACTATTTCGAGGCCGTCGCCAAGGGACGTGATGCCAAAATGGCGGCCAACTGGGTCACCAGCGATCTCTTTGGCGTTCTCAACAAGCAAGGCAAATCCATTGAGGAAAGCCCCGTTTCAGCCGCCCATCTGGGCGAGTTGATCGATCTCATTGCCGACAACACCATTTCGGGTCGGATCGCCAAGGAAGTCTTCGAGCACATGGCGGAGACCGGGGATGCCCCCGCAAAGATCGTTAAGGAAAAGGGTCTCAAGCAGGTCACCGACACCGGCGCCATTGAAAAGGTCGTCGATGAGATCATTGCCGCCAATCCGGCCCAGGTCGAGCAAGTCAAGTCCAAACCAAAGACGCTTGGCTGGTTCGTTGGCCAGGTCATGCGCGCCACCGGTGGCAAAGCCAACCCCCAAGCCGTCAACGAAATCCTCCGCACCAAGCTCGAGGTCGGCGAGGAGTAATAGTCGGGTTCCGCAACTATCTGCTTTCGGCTACTCCGCCGGCACCAACGCGGGGCGCAGTCGCGGCAGTGCCAGCACGGCGAGAAATATCAGCATGGCCACCACTGACAGGAGTTGAAACAGCGTATCGAAGCCCCAGTTTGCATGGATCCATGCAATGAGCGGCAGCGACGTGGCGAGCGCCGTGAATGTCACGATATATCGCAACGCGAAAACACGGCTACGCCATTCGCTGCGGGCAATGCGACCAACGAGCACGTCATTGATCGGGATCTGACCAAAGGTCGCCAACATGAAGGCCGTTGCGACCACCAAGGCCGGCCAGCCGACAAGCCCTGGCATGAGCCCGAAGAAGACGACTTGCATTGCCGCGACGCCCAAGAACACGAACTTGAGCGAGTGGCGATCCACCAGGTATCCGACCACCAGTTGCGCTAGGGCCGCAAGTGCAAACACCCAAAACGCATACCAACCCACCATCGAGGCTGAGACCGTCATCTCACTCAAGCGCTCTTCGAGGACCTTTGGCAGGGCAAATGTCGTGCTCTGAAACACGATCCCGCCGAGTGCTGTCGTAATGAGTACGATGGCGAAGATTTTCGTGAGCATGGCCCAGTCGACCGCGAGGCGCACCTGCGTGGCCGTGCTCCCATCCGTGGCCGCCTTGGCCACCGCGGCCGGCTCGCCGGGTTGGCGATAGTTGATCCAGCCATAAGCAATGCCGATGCCGATGGAAATCAAGCCGGGCCACACGAACGCGGCCCGCCACCCAAGCGTATCAATCATGAACCCGGTTAGCAGCGCCGCGCTACCGACGCCGAGGTTGCCGTACACCCCATTCACCGCGATGGGCAGCCCGGTTTTGTGCCGCCCCTCGATCACCAACGGAATACCGACTGGATGGTAGATCGCGGCAAAAATACCAACCGCGAAGAGGCCCAGGCCGACATGGAACGGCGTCGTTGAAAACGCCGTCAGCGCCGAACACGCCCCGACACCGATGAAAAAGATCGTCATCATGCCGACCCGGCTCCATTTGTCGGCGAGCCAGCCGGCCGGCAATGCACAAAGGCCAAAGGCGATGAACCCCGGCGTGGCGTAGGGGATTAGCTCGGCATAGCTCATTTCCCATTCATGCCTGAGTGCGAGCGCCGCCACAGTTGCGAAAATCAGCATGAAGAAGTGGTCGAGGAAATGGCCGATATTGAGAAACGCGAAATGCAGACGGCGGCTCATGTGACAGCTCTCTAAGTGGTGTTGCGGTCAAATCCAGCCGCGTCCGGATCGCGGTGCGACAGGCTATGCCAATTGGTCGTTGGAGTCTATGACACCCAACCATAGTCCTATCAAGCTTAACCTATTGAATATCCGATAAAATCTCGTGGACTATTTGCTGTGGTCAACACCACGGACTTTTGAGCATAGGGGACAGACAGCCGCACACAACACTGAAGATAGCCCTATCCCTTATCTGTCAACCACTTCTGTGGACTAGTTGCCTCGCACCGTTGAAAAGCCCTCACAGCTACTCGACTGTGAGGGCTAATTTCGCCTAT
>JAUVMS010000361.1 GCA_030600135.1 Hyphomicrobiales bacterium
AATGCTCCGGGAGGTTATGAGCACGCGCGCCCTCGCGCAGTAGCGTGATGTAGCGCAGTGACGGTCGGCCGTCGGTCTCCTTGCCCTTGGCGATGTACGTGACGCAGGACATGCGATTTTCGTCCCAATCCTCGGCATCGGCCCAAAGATGCCGATAGCGCCGACCCGGCACACCCTCGGTGCTGTCGAGCCAGACGAGTTCGCGGCGCGTGATTAGGTAGAGGACGCCCCAGATCTCCTCGCCGTCCGCGGGCTCGATGTTGGCTGGTGCCGCCTTGCCCTTCGGGCGGCCCTCCAGGTTGAACCTCATGCGATAGTTCGGGATGCACCCGGGCCGCCATTCCCGTGGGTTCATCTTGCGTCGGACGCGAAAGGCGCTGTCGTGCATGTTGGCACCGTAGGCGAAGTACCAGACCTCATCGTCAGGGCGCCCCTCGACGCGAAGGCTGCAGAGCCGGTACCAAGCCTTGGAGAGATGCCACGACCGTCCCACGGCATGGCGCAAAAAACGCCGCACTGCAAACGTCATCGCACCGCCTCCATCATTCCGACAGAGCCTAGACGGCGGGCCAGGACAATCTGCAGCGTGGCGAAAAGCGCGCTCGCCGCGAATACGCTGCCAAGCCCCCAGATCTCGACCACCAGACCGCCCACCAGCGGCGCCAACGCCGCCGGGGCGATGATGGCATTCAAGTAGCCGCTGTAGGCAGGCCGCTCGGCGTCGGGCGAAATGGCCCATAGGTAGCCAAGCTGTGCAATCGTTGCACCGTTGCGGACCGCGCCGAGAATGAAAAAGATCACCACGAACCATGCAAGAGCACTGATTGGCTGGGTTGTTGCAAGCGCCACCCAGGTCAAGGTCAGGATCGGAGGGACCAGACTCGATATGGCCACACCGACGACAAGCGCGCGCTTGCCCACGTTATCGCCCCACCAGCCCCAGAGTGGGTTGCTGAAAAGTGCGCCGGCCGTCTGCGCGCCGAGCAGAACGGCCAAGTCGGCCGCCGCTACACCGGATCGTGTTGCCTCAACAACGTAGAACGGTAGGGCCATGGTCGCAAAGCTATCGAACCAGCGAACGTAGACGAATCGACGGAACTGGCGGTTGCGCTTGTAGACCGCGAAGCCGCGCTTCAGGAACAGAAGGAACCCATTCGCGGCCGCCAAAGGCGGAGCCGCGGGCTCGCCGGCTGAGACGAACGATAGTGCCGAGACAAGGAGTAGCACTGCGCCGAGCGCCAACACGGCGGCGTGGCCCGCCGGGAACGCCGCTGCTTCGAGCAACCGGTGCGCGGACGCCGCGACCCCCAGCGCAAGAACACCACCGCCGAAGAACCGCGCGGCGAGCAACCGGCTGTGCCAGCCCCCGGGAACCGCCCGCGCGACAATATCGTTGTAGGGCACGGCGACGATGCCGCTCACGAAGGCATAGAGCGTCCACAACAAGAAGAAGAGCCCTATTGCAGTGCCGCCAGGCTTCGGCCCCGCTGCCACGAGCACACCAATGACACCCGCGAGGCAGGTGACCCGCCCGAACGCGCCGAGGATGTAGAACGGCATTCGGCGGGGGCTCCGCTGCGCCGCATAGGCCACGAAGAGCTGCGGGAAGAGCCAGCCATAGTGCGCGATGGCCGCCGCGAACCCGACCGCCGCCGTGCTGCCCGTCAGGCCCAGCACGAGCGAGGCGACGATCGTTCCGGAGTCGATGGCCGCCGCACCGCCCTGGAAAAAGATACCGGCCGTTGCGATGCGCCGGGTCCGCCGCCGCTCCTCAGCGTGCCGCATCGGTCCCAATCTCCCGCGCGGACAGGTCGCCGAGCGTGAGCCCCTGCCGCCACAGCCCGAGCATGCCGAAGAGCACGACGGCCGCAAAGCTTGCCGCCATGACCAGGGTCACCATCGCCAGTGCCTTTTCTTGGTCGACGCCGAAGAGACCGAGCGCGAAGACGCCGCCCAAGACAAAGCCTGCCGGGATCCGCACCAAGTGCGCCAGCACAACGACGAATCCGAGGATTGCCAGCAGGACGAGATAGATCATGGGGCTGAGATCAACGCCGAAAGCAAGGCCCGCGAAAAAGAGATGGCTCGCCGCCACGAGCTTCGAGACCAGGCTCAATAGGACGATGAGTCCCCGCCGCCAGGGCTCGTTCGGCCACACCGTGCCCTCGGCAAAAGCGACGGCGATGGCGCGCAGCCGCTCGCCGATTCGCTCTGGCAGTCGCGCCACGAGGCGTAGCACGGGTCCCGTGCCCGACGTCGTCTGGTGCCGGTTCCGCCACAACAGGACGAGGATGCCAGCGATCAGGGTGGCGCTGGCGATGGCCGAGGCGGCGAGGCCGAGGCGGATGGTGCCACCGGAATCGGGAATGACGGCCACCGCGACAATGACAAGCACAAGCGCAGCAAACCCGAGGCCGTCGATCAACCGATCAACCGCGACCGTCGCCAACACGGCGCTCATTCTGAGACCGCTTTGCCGGGCGACGAGCCAGGAGCGCACGAACGGGCTCAGGCCGAGCGGGACCACATGGTTGGCGAGATAGCCCGCCATGATCGCCTCGAATAGCCGCCAGGTGGCGATCCGGCGAATGGGACGCAGGATCTGGCCCCATTTCCAGGCGCGCAGCAACTGCCCACAAACTATGGCCAGAAAGATCGCGACGACATATTCCAGCCGTGCCGTGGCTACCGTGTCGGCGAACAGGCGCCAGTCGATCCGCCAAAACAGAAGGGCGAGCAGCGCCACGCCGATCGCGCCTCCGATCCAGGTCAGCCATCTCCGGTGCAGCGCCAGTTCCGCCTGTGCGGTCATGTCCGCGGCTCCACCCGGTCAAGAAACGCTACGTAGTCCGCGAGCAACACGTGCTGCCTCGTCGCTTCCTGGATAAAGCCCAGATATTGTCGACCGGGACGACCCTCAAGGGCTCTCACCGGCACCTTATAGGTGACGGCCGGAATCCGGTCCTATCGGTATATCTGCGCCGGCTAGAGTGGCGTCCATGCACCCACATGTTTCCCAGCAACACCCGCCCTCTGTGCCGGTGCGTTCGGCGTCCAAGAGATTCTCCAGTGCACTGCGGAGCCAGATTAGGTGCTCGATCTGCTCGTTGAGGGAGTCGAGATGACGGACTAGGATCTTTCGGTACTCGGAACGGTCGCCCGGGCAGCCCGGCTCCGCGGCAATCGCGACGAGTTCGCGAATCTCTGAAAGCCCAAGACCGAGCGCGCGGGCATGGTGGATAAACCGCAGTCGGCCGACATCCGCCGCGGTGAAGACGCGGTGACCGAAGCCTTGGCCGCCGTTGGTACGGCGTGGTGAACGGGGTATCACGCCGATCTCCTCATAATATCGGATGGCCTTAATGGTTACACCGGACGCCTTGGCAGCTTCGCCAATCGAGTAAGCTTGATTTTTCATCGGCACGGACCTCTAATTCTTGGTCACATCGAGGATGATAAGACCTCCAGTCACGGGAGGTTCAATTGCTTTTCTGCCTCAACGACGGCCCCGAGAACGCAATGCGCCTCATTGCTCTTCCAGTGCCGCATCGCATGCATTCCAGAAGCACGCATGCAAGCCGAGGCCCGACCGCAGCGATCAGCGACAATCGAGCTTCCAGATCCGGTTCTCGAAGAAGTCGCTGACATAGACAATCCCATCGACGCCGACGGCAACGCCGGCGGCATATTTGAGCGGCTGCGGCTCGTCCGGGCGATCCCTTCCCCACACCCCCAGCACCTCTCCCGCCGAGGTGAACTTTTGGATGCGGCGATTGAAAGCGTCGGCCACATATACGTGGCCCGCGGCATCGACCGCGACGGCCTTGGCGAGCCGGAACCAGCCCAGCCAGGGGCCGGAAATGCCGTAACCGATCCCGCCCCATTTGCCGAGATAGATACCTTGTGCAGTGAACCTCTGAATGCGCTGGTTGTAGGCATCGGCGACGAACACGGTCCCGTCTGGGGCCACCGTGACGTCGGTCGGGTAATGGAACTGACCGTTCCACCTCCCGTCCTTGCCCCATCGCGCGACGAATTTTCCGTCGGCCGTGAACTTGCTGATGCGGTGGTTGTAGAACTCGGCCACATAGACGTTGCCGTCACCGTCCACGGCAATGCCACTCGGCGCGTCGAGCTGGCCGGCGCCGGTACCGTATCGCCCCCACTCTGCGGTCACGGTGCCGTCCGATCTCAGCCTGACGATGCGGTCTGTGAGGAAGTCGGCGACGTAAATGGCGTCTCCAAAGATGGCAACGTCGACAGGCCGCTTGAAGCCTTTCCATTCCGCGACGAGCGTGCCGTCGTCGCGGAACTTCTTCACCGCGCCGTTCTCAGTATCTGCGACATAGAGGAAGCCGCCGCCCCAGGCGAGATCCATTGGGTGGTCGAGACGCCAGCCCGCAGCCCCCCCGTCCC
>JAUVMS010000307.1 GCA_030600135.1 Hyphomicrobiales bacterium
AATTGGACCTCCTAGCCAGTGTGAACCAGATCAACGATCTTAGCCATAGACTCAATCATCTTCTGCCTGTCTCCGGGCGTCTCCGGCATTGGCCAGTAAGGGTAGCAACGCACCTCATCAACGCCGATCTCCTGGAAAGCCAGAATCGCTTCTGCAATCTCTTCGCTTGAGCCAGCGATGGGCTTCTCGCCTTCATCATAGAGCCCAAGTTGATCCACTTGGATGTCTAGCGACCGACGTAGGGTTGCAGGGTCTCTGCCGACCTCTTGACAGGCTCGTTCCAGCTCTGCAACCATTGGTCGGAATGTCTCGACAGACGGTCCCTGTTCGACCGGGACCTCCCCGTTCCATTCATCTGCGAACCGGGCAGTGAGCTGCATCATTTTTGGCCCCCTCGCTGCGATCACGATGGGTGGTCCTTGCGGTCTCGGACCGCGCAGAACCAAATCTGCGTTGCGAGCTGACCAGTACTCGCCCGCGAAATCAACCTTGCCACTCTTGAGCAACTCGTGGATGATCTCGAGGTCCTCGGCGCAAATGCGCTCTGCGGCGTTCGCGTCGTGCAGGCTGTCGCCAAGAGCGACAACGATGTTGGGATCGAAGTGCTCAACGACCCGGCGCAGGCGGCCAAGGGTGGAGCGGGTATCGTAGGGTGGCAGAAAGGCGCCACGTTCAGCGAACGACGAGCCCTTCTCCAAGTGCAAGTCGGCAACGATCAGGGCACCTTCGTCGGGCCAGAAGAGCGCGCCGGACTTGTCCGCCCAAAACGTCTTGCCACAGACTCGCAGAGCGCTCAGGCCATGGTCCTCGTCGTCGAAGTCCGTTGAAACCGTGTTTGCAACGTTAAACACCATGCGTCGCCTCCTCGATGAGCTGGCCAGCCGCTTCGCGCAGCAAATCATCTCGTGCCTCACCGAACACCGATTCGCGTCCAATCTCCAGCATTACTGGAACGGCGAGCGGAGAGACTTGACTGAGGCCAATATGCCTGATTCGGCCGACGGACCGAGCCAAAAAGTCACCGAGACGGGCGATATCCAGAAGTCCGCCGGCGGCATCGGCCCAGGCGGCCTCGAGCAAAATGTGGTTCGGCTCATGTTCTTTGAGTACGTCGTAAATGAGGTCGGAGGAGACGGTGACCTGGCGACCGGACTTTTCCTTGCCGGGATGGCGGCGTTCGATGAGGCCGGAGATGACGGCGCAGATGCGAAAGGTGCGTTTCATGAGGCTCGATTCCGCGAGCCAGGCGTCGAGATCGTCGCCCAACATGTCCTGATCGAAAAGGGCGTCGAGGTCGAGACGCCTGTCGGCGATCATTTTGCTCATGTCGCGCAAGCCCCAGACGGCGAGCGCATATTCGTTGGCGATGAAACCCAGGGGGCGGGCGCGGGCGCGCTCGAGCCGGCGGGTCAAAAGCATGCCGAGGGTTTGGTGGGCGAGGCGGCCCTCGAAAGGGTAGCAGACGAGATAGTGCTTGGTGCCGCGCGGGAAGGTTTCGACGAGGACCTCGCTTGCTTGTGGCACGACAGACTTCTTGCGCTGGATTTCGAGCCACTCCGACACCTGATCGGGCAGACGGCGCCACGCTTTTTCCTCCGCCAGCATGGCGCGGACACGCTCGGCGAGATAGGTGGAGAGGGGGAACTTCCCACCCTGATAGGATGGCACCTTGGGATCGGCACGCTCGGCCCGTGTGACATAAACCTCCATTTCCCGCAAACCTTCGAAGCGCAGCACCTGGCCGGCGAAGACGAAGGTGTCGCCGGGCACGAGCTGTTCGATGAACCATTCCTCCACTTCGCCAAGGACGCGTCCACCGCGCATGGTGGTGGTCGCACCGGGACGGCCGGAGGAGCCACGGCGTTTGCCCTGGCGGACCTTGAGCATCGGCGCCTCGACGATGGTGCCGACGTTGAGGCGGTATTGCTGTGCGACGCGGGGATTGGAGATGCGGTAATGCCCCTCCGGGTCGCGGCGAAGGCGGGCATAGCGCTCATAGCTCTTTAGGGCGTAGCCACCGGTGGCGACGAATTGGACGACCCGGTCGAATTGTTGTCGCGTGAGGCTAGCATATGGCGCGGCGGAGCGGACTTCGTCAAATAGCTCATCAGCATTGAAAGGCGCTGAACAGGCCACGCCCAAAACGTGCTGGGCGAGGACGTCCAGTCCGCCAATGCGGGCCTGTGGGGTATCCTGGGCGCCTTCATTGGCGGCGTCGAGAGCGGCGCGGCATTCCATCACCTCGAAGCGATTTGCCGGGACGAGAAGGGCGCGGGACGGTTCATCGAGGCGGTGGTTGGCGCGGCCGATGCGTTGGGCAAGCCGGCTTGCGCCCTTGGGGGCGCCGACATTGACGACCAGATCGACATCGCCCCAGTCAATACCGAGATCGAGGGTTGAGGTGCACACCACGGCGCGTAGCTTGCCGGCGACCATGGCGCTCTCGACCTTGCGGCGTTGGCCGACATCGAGCGAGCCGTGATGGAGTGCGATGGGCAGGTTGTCCTCGTTGAGGTGCCATAGTTCCTGAAACAGCATTTCCGCCTGGGAGCGGGTGTTGACGAATACGAGCGTCATCTTGTGGGCCTTGAGGGCTTCATAAACCTCGGGCAGGGCGTAGCGGGCGGAATGGCCGGACCAGGGCAGGTGCTCCTTGGTGTCGAGGATGGTGATTTCGGGCTTGGCGCCACCATCGGCGCGAATGACGTCGGCCAGCCGCGAGACCCGGTCCTGGGTTTTTTGGGGTGCCAGGTAGGCCCGCAGCTCCGATGAACGTGCCACAGTGGCGGAGAGACCGATCATGACGGCATCCGGCGCCCATTGGCGCAGCCTGGCGAGGTCGAGTGAGAGGAGATCACCTCGCTTGGAGGTGACAAGCGCGTGAAGCTCGTCAAGGACGACGGTCCGCACGTCGGTGAACAGGCGATCGGCGTGCGGGTGCGAGAGCATCAGGGCAAGCTGCTCTGGGGTCGTGAGAAGAAGGTCCGGCGGGATAGAGCGTTGGCGCTGGCGGCGGGATGCCGGCGTATCGCCGGTGCGGGTCTCGATGCTGATGTCGAGCGCCATTTCTTCGACGGGCGTGGTGAGATTGCGGGCGACGTCGACGGCCAATGCCTTGAGCGGTGAGATGTAGAGTGTGTGCAGTTGTGGGGCACGTGGTTTTGCCAGCTTGGCTGATCGTTGGGCGGCCAGTGTGATGAGGCTCGGCAGGAAGCCGGCCAGCGTCTTGCCGGCACCGGTCGGGGCTATGAGCAGGGTCGAGCGTTGGTTCTCACTCGCCTCGATAAGGGCCAGCTGATGAGCGCGAGGGGTCCAGCCGCGACCGGCGAACCAATCGGCGAAGATTGCCGGCAAGACGGTTTGCGCCTGGGACCGGTTCGCTCTCGCCGCCGTTCGCTTGGCTGCTGGTCGTCGACGATTTGGGCTTGCTCTCTCAGGCACATTTAGCTCAAACGTTTGTGCACATCATCCGACCTCAATTGATAAGATGTAGACGGCGACGCACGTTTCAGGAAGGGGCGAAGCGGGCGAGGGTCCGACGGTGACAGCGCACATTCAATCTGCAGCGATCGCGCTTCAGGTCACTTCGCTTCGAATTGCCAACTGTGCTAACACGAATTCCATGTCACGGTGCGCTGGCCACCACGAACAGCTTGGAGAGTTGAATGGAACGCTTCTTTGGCGGCAGCCCGGCCATGGTGGTGGTGAAGCTCATCATCTACTCCATCGTCGTCGGAGTTATCCTTGCGACGCTCAATCTCGACGCCCTTGCGATATTCGACAGTCTCAAACGGTTGGCGGTGCGCGTCTACGACATGGGTTTTGACGCGATTGAATGGATTCTTCAGTACTTCCTTCTCGGTGCCGTCATCGTCTTCCCAATCTGGTTGATTGCTCGGTTGCTCAAATCCTCAGGTCGGCCCAAGTCAGATCGACCCGAGGAGCGCTAATCGGCGCGATCGCATGCTGTAGGTGCTGGACCATCGGCGGTTTAGCGTGTGCTCGGTTGAATGGGCACGGCTCGAAGATATTTGGGAGTACGGTTGGGCCGTGAAATCTTCCGACACAGCAACAGGCAAGAACGGTGACCAGGCGATCACGTATGCCAAGGTTCTGGGCATTGCCGTCCCCATCATCCTTTCAAATGTCACCGAGCCACTCATAGGTGTCGCCGATACGGCGGTGCTGGGTCAGCTTGGCGATGCCCATCTCATCGGTGCGGCGGCCCTAGGTGCGACGATCTTTTCGATGGTGTTCTGGGCCTTCGGGTTCCTGCGCATGGGGACGTCGGGGCTTACAGCGCAAGCCGATGGCGCGCGCAACGATGCCGAAGTGGTGGCGTCGCTCGGACGGGCCCTACTGATCGCGATCATCGCAGGGTTCGCACTGATTTTGCTGCAGTGGCCCATTGCCAAGGTCGTCTTTGCCTTTATCCAGGGCAGTGCGGCGGTCGAGGACGCGACCCGAAGTTACTTCACAATCCGGATCTGGAGTGCGCCGGCGGCGCTTGCAAACTTTGCCATTCTCGGATGGCTCATCGGTATCGCGCGCACGGACCTGGCGCTCATCGTCCAGCTGGTCCTCAACCTGCTGAACATCGTGCTCGATGTCATATTCGTCATGGGGCTTGGCTACGGGATCGAAGGCGTCGCTATCGGCACCGTTCTTGCCCAGTTCGTCGCCGTGGTGGTCGGTCTCGCTTTGGTGCGGTCGCAGGTCCGGCGCCGCAGTGCCATGCCGTCGTTCAGCGAGATAATCGAGCGCAGCAAGCTGGTTCGCACGCTCAGCGTCAACCGCGACATCATGATCCGAACGCTCGTGTTGTTGGCGGCCTTCGTCTTTTTCATGGCGGAGAGCACGCGCGCCGGCGATCTGACGCTTGCGGCGAACTCCGTGCTGATGAATCTCGAGTCGGTCGCGATTTATCTCCTGGATGGTTTTGCCTACTCGGCCCAGGTGTTGGTCGGCAATGCCGTTGGAGCGAATCAGCGGGCCCATTTCAGCC
>JAUVMS010000046.1 GCA_030600135.1 Hyphomicrobiales bacterium
AAGTCGGTCAGGGGCTCTCTTGCCCAGTGACGGCAGGTCCAACACCTGGCCGTTGTTGGCCGCAACGTCCAACTCCACGACATCCAACTAGCAAACCGGCTGCTTCTTAGTAGCGATTATAGCTTCTCCGTGAGGACTGCGGGTCGTCGCTCAGGTTCTTCCCTGAGATACCGGCGGCCCGTTTTGCTGCGCGAAAAACAACCATGAGAAAGCGAAATGACAGACAGAATAGCCGCCAAGAAGCGGCGGGCACGTGAACGAGAACAGAAGATAGCTGAGGAGACCTATGTACCACCTGTGCGGCCGACGCTAAGGCATCCCGACGGTACACCCGTCAGTCGCTCGAAGAGGCTCGCGAGGCGGTGAAGGATCTGGTCTTCAAGGCGAAGCGCCACCGGGAAGTGTGAGGGTACATGGACGAGCTACAATGAGGTACCGCCAGGCAACGTCTCACTTTCCAAGGCTTTCAAAGACGAACGCTCGCTGGCGGTACCTCCCTGTACGTTTAAACCATGATCTAAGGGCAACCGGGGGAGGAACCCGGTAGGGAGGATGACCTCAGATCCTAGATTATCGTAAGGTTTGACGTTAAGAAATCTTAGAGATACCCTCAAGTCTTAAAGGGTAGCTAAGTAAACGGAAGATCCGTGCACGTCAGGCAGACCGCTGGTCCGATGGGAGACTGCTAGTTGCCTGGCGGATGACTGCCAGGTGAATCGCCGGGAAATCGCCAGGTCACCATAAAGTGCGCTTGGTTCTTCAGAAAAATCTTCGGAGCTGGTCAAGAGGGATGGAGGGGCCACCCCGCCCCAAATTAATGCACAAAATTGGATCTCATGGCGACTCCACGACAGTGTTGCCACCTAGGAGCATAATCAGATGAACGAGTTTATGGACTTTCGCCTGGTGATCGCCGACCCGTCGCTCTATCGGCACCTTCGTGGCTATGCCGCGTGCAGCCTGCCGAAGTGCCGGTCGCCGATCCGTCACCATCTGTTCGGCCTGAACTGGCTAGCTCATTTGCTGTTTTGTGAACATAGCGCCGACGACTGACGTCTCTCACCAACCCGCAGCTGGTGTCCGGTTGCTTGACGACCAGCTTAAGCCCGACGACCATCATTACATTTTGACGCGCGTCGCCCCTCAAGCCGCCTCGAGCAACACCGCGGCGCCGAGCCCGCTGCCGGCCGGCACCGTCGCCCCGCCGCGCTTCAAATCGCGTTGACCGAGCGCGTGGGCCAGGTGAATGGCAATCCGTAATCCCGACATGCCGACAGGATGGCCAAGACCGACCGATCCGCCATCGACATTGAGCCGTTCGCTTGTCCAACCACCCATGCGCTGACAGGCAACGAGCTGTACGGCGAACCCTTCATTGCACTCGATAAGGTCGAGATCGTCGACCGTGAGCTCCGCAGCGCCAAGCGCGGCATTGAGCGCATCGACACAGGAATAGCCCATGACATGCGGGTCGCATCCGACAAGGGCGGTGCCGGGCAACAAGATCTTGGCAAGCGGGTCGAGGCCGAGCCGCGCCAGGCCCTTGGCGCTGCAAACCAGCGCTGCCGCGGCCCCGTCATTGATGCTGGCGGCATTGCCGGCCGTGATGACACCGCCCTCCGTGACCGGCGGCAACTCGCCAAGACTTTCCAAGCTGATCTCGGGACGCGGAGTTTCGTCCCGCTCGAACCGGCGCGTGCCACCACGACGCTCCGGCACGTCGATCGCCACGATCTCGCCGTCCAATCGACCGCCATCAATCGCCGCCAGGGCACGGGTGTGGGAGACCACGGCATAGGCATCCATTTCCTCGCGCGACACCTGGTCCTTACCGGCGTGATGCTCCGCCACGTCGATCATGTACCAGGGATCGCCCCACATGCTCGATCCGGCAAGCGTGCATTCCTTCAGCGTGTCGACGAAGCCGCCATGGCCGAGCCGATGGCCCCAGCGCGAGCCCGGCACCATGTGCGGTGCATTGCTCATGGACTCGAGCCCCAGCACCAGCGCACAGTCAATTTCGCCCAAGGCAACCGCCTGCGCGGCTTGGATGAGCGCCGTCATGCTCGAGCAGCACTGCATATTGATGGTGAAGGCCGCGACCTTATCCGGCACCCCAATGCGCTGGCTGACAATGCGGGCAGGGTTGGATTCGGTCATGTCCTGCAGCACCATGCCGGCAATCACCCGCTCGACGTCTGCCGGGCGCACGCCGGTTTGCTCCAGCAGCGCAGCGGCGACGACCGAGCCGAACTCCGTTGCGCGCATCGGCTTCAGGGCACCGCCAAAGCGGCCGATGGGACTGCGCAGCCCAGCAGCCAGAAACACCTCTCGCGTCATCCTCTGAGCCTCCTTGTCGTCGCGACATTGACCACCGGCCGCGAACGAAAAGTCAAGCTCAAAAAACTGAACGATCGAACTGTTTTTTAACATAATGTTCACAATCTTCAAACATATTACAAATTTAACTTATTGAATTAAATATAGAAATATCAATATCCGAGAAAATTTCTCCCAGAAGTATTTTTTGAATGACTTGTCGAAAAAAGATCGTGTATGTTTGACCCCACTGGGAGCGAAACTCCAAGACGGGCAAGAGTGGAGGTGGCCATGTTCGATGAACCGACGTTGACGTCCTCGCAAAAACAGGCGGCGATACGTGATGAACAATATGAGCGGATGCTGAACCGTTTCGGCAACTCCGCCCCACCGAGCGCGCACGCACCGCAAACCCACTCGGGCCTGCCCATCAAGACCGCCTACTTCCCGCACGACGTCGAGGGCCTCGATTTCGAGCAGATCGGCGCCCCTGGGCAATATCCCTTCACGCGTGGCAACCTGGCGGCCCAATACCAGCTCATGAACTGGGCCAATCAGCCAGTGATCGGCTATGGACTGCCGGAGGATACGCGCACCCGCATGGACATGCTGTCCGCCCGCGGCATGACCGGCTATTTCGGACAAAAATTCTACAATCTGGTCTACGACCTGGTCTCGCACGAAGGTATCGATCCGGACCATTCGAGCGCCCGCGGCCGCATCGGCCAGTGCGGCATGGCGGTCTACAGCAAGGCGGACATGGCGCGCCTGTTCGACGGCATGGACCTCACCAAAATGAACGTCGTCCACATCACTTACTATCAGGTGATACCGGCGCTCGCCCAATACATCGCGCTCGCCGAGGAGCAGGGATTGACGCCCGATCAACTGCGCGGCAACTCGATGAACTGGTATCATCAGTCGGCCTATGTCGGCATGAGCGCCTTTCCCCCGGCGAGCGCGCAGAAACTTGCCGTCGAGCTCATCAACTATTGCGCTCAGAAGATGCCGCGCTGGAACACCACGAACCTCTTCGGCTATGGGGTCGAGGAGGCAGGCGGCACGGCGATCCAGGAAATCGGCCTCATGCTCGCTTACGGCATCGATCTCATGCGGGCGGTCGAGGCATCGGGCCTGAAGGCCGACGAGGCGCTGCCGCGCTTCGGCTTTCAAATCGCCCAGGCCAACGATTTCTTCGAGGAGATCTGCAAGATCCGCGCCCTACGTCGCATTTGGGCAACCGCCATGTACGAGCGCTTCGGCGCCGAGGACCCGCGCTCCATGCATGTCCGCATCCACACCCACACGTCGGGCGCCTGCCTCACCGCCCAGCAACCTCTGGTCAACCTCATCCGCACGACGCTGCACGCTTTCGGCGCGGCCCTCTCAGGCGTACAGGCCATGGAGGTCTCTGCCTATGACGAGGCATTGTCAATTCCGACAGAGGAAAGCGCGACACTCGCTCTCAGGGTCCAGCAGGTCATCCAGGAGGAAAGCAACATCACCGCCGTTTCCGACCCGCTTGCCGGCTCTTACTATGTCGAAGCGTTGACCGACCAGATCGCCGCCGCCGCACTCGAGCTTGTCGATCGTGTCGAGGCTGAGGGAGGTTATGTCGCTGCCCAACAGAAGGGCTGGATTAGGCGCGAGGTGGAGGCCTCGGCCGACCGCTGGCGCGATATGGTGAACTCCGGCGAACGTCGCGTCGTCGGGTTGAACTGCTACCAGGATGACGAGGGTGAAGTGGCAGAGCCCAACATTTTCAAGGTCGATCCAAACGTTGAGGCATTGGCCGTCGAACGGATCGAAGAGCTGCGCACCAGTCGCGACGCTGCCCGGTTCGACAAGGCCATGGGTGCCTTCCGTGAAGTGGCGGAGGATTTTGCCAAGAAGGAATGCAAGGACCTTGGCAGCTGCGAACTCATGGAAACGGCCATCGAGGCCGCGCGCGCCGAAGCCTCGACCGGCGAGATGATGGGCGTCTTGAAGGACGCGCTTGGATGGAGGGCACCCCATGAGTACTGAGACGCCTGGCGCAAGCACCGACGCGCCGATCCGCGTTCTTCTGGCAAAGCCGACGCACGACTGCCACGACCGTGGCGTTCGCCTGGTCGCCCGGCGCTTTCGCGATGCCGGCTTCGAGGTCATCTTCACGAATTTCTTGCTGACCGAAGAAATCGTCAATACGGCAATCGAGGAAGACGTCGATGTCATCGGCGTCTCGGTCTCGGCCGGTGGCCACATGCCGATCTTCGAGGACTTGCTCTCCGGATTGCACAGCAACGGCCTCGATGATGTCATGATCCTCGGCGGCGGCGTCATCCCCCATGACGACGAGCGCACGTTGAAGGCCATGGGTGTCGCGGCGATTTTTGGTCCCGGCACCAGCGCCGAGGATGCCCGCAACCTCATTGTTCAAAAGTTCGGTGGAACCGTGGAGGCCTAGGTGTCGGACGACGCGAAACTGTTCAAACGTATCGCCATATTGGGCGGCGGTGGCGTCATGGGCCATGGCATAGCGCTCGCCTGCGTCCAAGCAAGCCCGGGCGACGTGGTAATTATCTCCCGGCGCGAGGAAACCGTGGCCCGCGGTCTCGATCAGATCGAAAACGGCTCCTTTGGCCTCGCGCGCGCCGTTGGGCGTGGAAAGATGACCGAAGAAGTCGCCGCCGAAGCCCGCGCCCGCATCTCCGGCACGACGGACTATGCCGTGGGTCTCGAAGGCGTCGACCTGATTGTCGAAACTATCCCCGAGGTCGCCGAACTCAAGCAGGATATGCTGGCCAAAGCCGAGGGCCTGGCGCCCGACGACGTCGTCATTGCCACCAACACGTCCTCGATCATGATCACGGAGCTCTCCGCCAAGCTCGAGGACCCGAGCCGGCTGGTCGGCACCCATTGGTTTTTCCCCTCCAACGTCATGCCGCTGGTCGAAGTGGCCCACAGCACCCTAACCGCGTCCGATCGACTCGAGCGCGTCGTCGGCTATCTGAAGGCGATCGGCAAAAAGCCCGTCGTCGTCAAGGACTCCCCCGGGTTCTTCATGACCCGCTTCATCAACAACTACCTTGCTGAAGCCATCCGTTTGGTCGAGCTGGGCGTCGCCGGACCGGCGGAGATCGACGAGATGGTGAAGACCGGTCTCGGCTGGCCCATGGGCGTCTTCGAGCTGCTCGATGCCTCCAGCTTCGACGCCTTCTATCATGCCCAGGAATACCTGTTTGAGACCTGCGGTGAGCGCTATGCCGTTCCGCCGTTGGCCCGCAGTGTCATGAAGGCGGGCTACCTCGGTGACCCGAAATCAAAACCCGGCAGCCGCGGTGGCTGGTACGACTTTCTCGGCGCCGAGCGACCGGCAAAACCGCAGAAGAAATAGCACCCGGCGTCGTGCAGGTTTCGCGCATGCAGCCAAGTCGAAGCGGAAACCGCGACCGATGCGTGCACAAAGAAAGCCGGGGCAAACCCATACAGCTCAACGTGGCAAACCGTGACAGCACTGGCACAAGCTCCAACACCCAAATCCCGCAGACGCCGCCAACAACTCCTGGAGGCCGCTGCCGCGGAATTTATCGATAAGGGGTATTTTGGCGCCTCCATTCGAGAAATCGCAGAGCGTGCCGACGCAAAACCGAGCACGATCTACTATCATTTCGCCTCCAAGGAAGATCTCGTCATCGCGGTTCATGAGCGTGGCATCGCGCTCATTCATCAAGCAACCGCGGACGCCATCAATGGCTTTGACGAACCCTGGCAACGACTTGAGGCAGCCTGCATCGCCCACCTCAACGCATTGCTGGGTGGCGACGTCATCTTTCGGGCCGTCATGCGCGAAATGCCCCGACTGTTCAAGCCCGAAACACAGGACAGGCTGCGCGCACTGCGTGATTCCTATGAGCTTATTTTTGTTCAACTGCTCGACGATTTGGTCTTGCCGCGCGGAACAGACAGGCACACGCTTCGCCTCATGCTTTTGGGCGCCATGAACTGGTCCTTCACCTGGTATCGTCCAGGCCGCGACACCCCGAGCGAACTGGCGGTAAAATTCGTCCGTAATTTGCGAATAGAGCTCGGCATCGAGGAACGGAGAGATAATGAGGCGTAAGCCAAGAGACGCCGACTACTATCGCCAACAACTGCTCCAAGGCGACCGCGTCGCACTTGCCCGCGCCATTAGCGCCATCGAGAACGAACGCGCCGACACCCGCGCGGTCTATCAGGCGATCGCCGGCCACGCGAACCGCGCCCACGTCATCGGTGTCACCGGCGCGCCGGGCTCGGGAAAGTCGAGCCTCGTCAACGCGCTCATTCAGGAGTTTCGCGCACGCGGCCAAAAACTTGGCGTCGTTGCGGTCGATCCCTCCAGCCCCTTCAGCGGTGGTGCCATCTTGGGCGACCGCATTCGCATGTCGGACCACGGCGCTGATCCGGGCGTATTCATCAGATCGCTCGCGGCTCGTGGCCACCTCGGCGGCTTGTCGCGCGCCACCGCGCGGGTGGTCGACGTCATGGACGCCGCCGGCATGGACATCATCATCGTCGAAACCGTCGGCACTGGCCAATCGGAGGTCGAGGTGATGGAGATTGCCCAAAGCGTCGTGGTGGTCTGCGCGCCGGGACTCGGTGACGAAATCCAAGCCGTCAAGGCGGGTATCCTGGAGATTGCGGATATCTTGGTGGTGAACAAGGCCGATCTGCCGGATGCCGAGCGCACGGCGAGACAACTGCGTGATGCAGCAGGGCTCGCCTCAAGTCGCGACGACAAGGTTCCGATCGTGAAGACCACGGCAATATCGAGCGAGGGTGTCGCCGAGTTGATGCAGTACCTCGACGATCGCTTCGCCGGTTTCGACGAGGCTCGTCGCAGCGACGCGGCGCTGGAGCGTATGCGCAAAATTGTGACCGGGGCGGCAAGCCATCGGCTGTCCGAATGGCTGCAACGGCTCGACACCGACGAATTTGACACCATCTGCAATTCGGTTCTACGCGGTGAGTTGGACATCGACGACGCCGCTATTGCTTCCGCACGGCTCGCTTTGACGATCGAAAGCGAAAAGGACTGACGGGTGCTGACCCAACCTCAGCTGAGTCCATGTTGGTAGATGCCATCGGCAACGCTCATGACCGCGTCAGGGAAACGGCCCGCATCGTCTCGCTTGTACCGAGCCTGACCGAACTCCTATTCGATCTCGATTTGGGAGATCAATTGGTTGCCCGCACGGCATTCTGTTCTGAGCCACGCGATCGTGTCGAGCCCGTACCGATCGTAGGCGGCACAAAGAAGGTAAGCTTGCGCCGATTGCGCGCCCTCGACCCCACCCACGTCTTGGTCAATGTCGACGAGACACCAAAGGCGTTGCCTGAAGAGATCGCTGTCATGGGCATCGACGTCGTGGTCACGCATCCGCTGAGGCCGGCGGACAATCTCGCGCTATTTCGGCTCTTCGGGCACATCTTCGATCGAGAGCAAAAGGCTGAAGCACACGCCTTCGCGCTCACGCACCGCCTCGACGAAGCGTGCGCCCGTCGCCCCACGTTGCCCGCACGCGACGTCCTCTACTTCATTTGGAAAGAGCCCTGGATGACCGTCTCGCGCAACACCTATGTCGCCGCCATGCTGGAGTTGTTCGGCTACCGCACATTGGGGCATGACGCTGAGAAACGTTACCCCGAACTGACACTCACACCCGGCCTCTTGCAGCAAGCCGATATGATTTTGTTCGCAAGTGAGCCCTATAACTTTACGCAAGCCGATATCGACAACTTTCGGGCAACCAATGAACCCGACGCCACGACGTTTCTTTGCACCATCGATGGCAGCATGACATCGTGGTACGGCAGCCGCGCAATTGCTGCGCTCGACTACCTCAAGGATTTCCGCGATCGCACTGATGGATGTCGCCGACAGTTTTGAAACGCGCCAACACCAAATTGTGCCGCACACGCATCGAACCTACTGGTTTACTTGCGCCATTTCCGCGGCTTTCGCTTCTTGCGGGACTTACGTTTTTTGCGTGACTTGCGAGACTTTTGAACTCGTGCCGTTTTGCGTTTGCGCTTCTTGGCTTTCTTCCGCGCCTTATGACGTCGTTTTGGCCAGTAACCACAGGCCCGCGAGCGAACCTTGCGACGAATATCGGTTGGCGCAACGTCCACGCGAGGAGAAAAAGGCAGAGCTTCAATGGACCCGTTCGGAAATACCGCCTTCCAGCCATACATTGCATAGCTGTATTCCAAGAGCTGCTTGGCGCGCTCGTTGCGCTGGCTCGATGTCGGCAACCCGAGGACGACGGCGACGAGCCTGCGCCTATTGCGCGTTGCACTCGCCACGATGTTGAAGCCGGAGGCGCAGATAAAGCCCGTCTTCATGCCGTCTGCGCCCTGAAACGTCCTGAGCAGCGCGTTGTGCGATCGAAGCCGCCGTTTCCCGACTTTCACCGAGGGCAGAGAAAACAACGCCGCATGTTCGGGATAGTCATCAATGATGGCCCGCGTCAGGAGTGCCATGTCGCGCGCAGTCGTGACTTGGCGATCATCGGGCAGCCCGTTCGGATTGACAAACCTCGAACGGGTCATGCCGAGCCGGTGGGCCGTGATATTCATCTGGCCAATGAAGGCGGAAAGCCGACATTTCGCGAGCGCCGCGTCGACCCGCTTTTGGCGAAGGTCTTCGGGCTTGCTTGCGGGCTCCCCTCCCGCCGCCTCCGAGGCAGCAGGATCGGCTGCACCTTTTGCTGCAGCTCGTTTCGAATTGCCCCTCTTTGCGGCGCACAACTTGCCGGCATTGGGTCCCTTAGCCCGGCAGCCACCACTTTCAACCAGCGCCGGCTCGGTCGCCAACGTGTGTGCGGTGCACACTTCGCGCTGCTTGCGGGTGAGTAGACCATCCCCCACGCCCTCACCAAGCATGACCGCCACATCGTTGGCGGACTTGACGATGAGGGTTTCCAATCCGAGGCCAACGCGCATCTTTGCACCGACCGGCAACCCGATCTTCGTCGGGACCTGGGCGTTGGCGTGGGCCGAGCACGACAACTCGCCATCCAGACTGAGCCGCCCCGCCTTGATGGCCTCGAACGTCAGATAGGCCGTCATCAATTTGGTGAGCGACGCCGGATGCCACCTGAGATCGGGATGCTCTGAATAAAGCACCAAACCGGTCGCCGGCTCGAACACCAGTGCCGGCGTTTGCTGTGCGCTGACGGGCACGCTAGCCACCACCAACGCCAGGCCTGCAAATAGGATCCGCTGCAGTAGTGCCAATGATCCGCCGAACGAACAGCGACGGCAAGCTGGGCGTGGAAGAAGAGTCGTGATCATAAGCGAGGCTGCCGAGTCCTTTGAAAGACCAAACCTGTCTTGCACGCACGCCTGCACTGTCTGTGCCGGGATACGTAAATGTGACCTCTCGGTTTCAACGAGAAGTCAAAACATATATTGCAATCGGTTAAATATTAACTATGCACGGCGCACTCATCGCAAGCCTAAGCTTGCTCGGTTCCACGGATATGTTCCAATTCCACAAACAGTTCCAAGCTTTATCCAGTCTAATCTTGAGAACATGGCAGCCGAACGGCGGTTTGCTTCATGTTATTGTTCAATATTATACGTACAAAGATCCTCCGATCGCAACAATGTCGCGAGATTTTGAAAATGCGCACGTGTGCTAACGAATAGAACACGTATTCTGGTGATAATGGTTCTGTCCAAGGGTCAGAAAAAGTAGAATTGAGGGTCGCGCACTTGATGTTTAGCAACACGTCGAAAAAAATAATCTCCCTGAATGTTGAATACAAGCGAAAAAGTCTTGCATAAACGAATCGAGTTCAAAAGTTAGTCACCAGCTAAGAATCTTCTTTGATACATGACTTTTTGAGGCACTATTGCTATTGTATACTTCTGTTGAGCGTTAAGGGCGCACGTTATGCAAGTAATGAGCATATATTGCGAGCGAGCGAGTGGAATGAATAGGCTGCTGTTTTCGATTGCAATGGTATGTATTGCGCTGCTGCTATTTGTCGCCCACCCAAATTCGGCTGCGGCGAAACAGGGCAATGCAACCGCCAACAAGGCCGGCACCTCTTACACGAAGGTGGCAACGCATTACGGGCGGCGCAAACGGCGCAGGGTCCGGCGTAATTACGCCCCCTACTCACCCTACTACGGGCAGGTTCGCTACAAACGCAAAAAGCGGCGAGCAAGGCGTAAGGTGCGAAGGACGCGTGTAAAACCGGTTGCCACTGTCTGGAAATCCGACGAGTCCCTCAGCGGACCGGTGCAGATTGTGATCTCGCTGCCGCGCCAAAGCATCACCGTCTACAAAGCAGGCAAACAAGTCGCCCGCTCGCGCATCTCGACCGGTCGCCCCGGATACGGCACGCCCACCGGTGTCTTCAGCATCATCCAGAAGCGCCGATACCATTATTCAAACCTCTACGGCGGCGCCCCGATGCCCTTCATGCAGCGGATCACGTGGTCAGGCATCGCCCTCCACGCCGGTGTTGTGCCCGGATATCCCGCATCGCACGGCTGCATTCGCCTACCCGGCGGATTCGCAAGCAAACTGTTTCGCTACACCAAAATGGGCGCGCACGTGATTATCACTCGCGATGCCACCGCACCTGCCGATATCAATCATCCACAGCTCTTCCAGCCCAACACCCTGGCAGAGATTGTCGCCGCCGCCGAACCAACCAATGCGGTCGAACTCCATGCCCGACAGGACGGAGAGGATGGCGAACTCGCTCGCTCGCAAATCGATGCGTCGACTTGGCCAACAATTGCCGCCGCCGCATTGCAAATGGCGGACTTCGAGGCTCTGCAAGAGCGCGTGCAGGCATTCCAGAAGCGATCCAAACTGCCGCTACGCATCCTGATAACACGGCGCTCGGGGCGTGAACGTGTCAAGGATGTGCAACGCGTCCTCGCCGACCTTGGTTACGGGCCCGGGCCAGCAGACGGTCAAGCCGGCCGCGCTACCATTTCCGCGATCAAGAGATTCCAGGAATCGATCGGACTGCCAAAGAGCGGCGCGATTACCGATACCTTGGTCGCTGAACTCTATCAGGCCGCGGGCCGCGGCGCTCCCAGCACCGGTCATATCTATGTCCGTCAGGATTTTCGCGAGATCTATGAGGCACCCGTCGTCATCAAGGACCCCAGTCGCCGACTGGGAACGCATCTCTACACGGCGATGAATTTTGGCAAGGCCGCAACGTCCGTGCGCTGGCAAGCCATGTCGATGAGCGACCGCGGTCCGAGAAAGGCCAGCTTCGAGCTTTCGAGCGACCAAACTCACGTTCCTGCGGGTCTGCTCACGGCAAGTCGCGCGCTTGACCGCATCGAACTGCCCAATCATGTCAAGCAACGTATTGCCGACATGCTGACGTCGGGGTCCTCGTTGGTCATTACCGACAACGGTATCAGTCGTGAAACCGGTAGGGGAACGGATTTCGTCGTCCTGACGCGCTAGCAACGTCAAAAGATCGCGGGCCGACCGCAGGTGCCAACGTGATGACGCCGCG
Source organism: Hyphomicrobiales bacterium (assembly GCA_030600135.1). Classification (GTDB taxonomy): domain Bacteria; phylum Pseudomonadota; class Alphaproteobacteria; order Rhizobiales; family JAUVMS01; genus JAUVMS01. Next base: position 11,841 of record JAUVMS010000046.1, read on the forward strand.
TCGGCTCGCCGCTCTTCGGTCCGCATCAAAGGCCGCCATCCGAACCCTTCACTCACCCAAAAATCTCATATTGACCCAGCCGACTTGGCCGCGCCAACTCACCTTGCACCATCTCCCCTTGCACGGTCCGAGACAATGAACCCCTGATCCTTGCGGTGAAATGGCGCCGACCTTGCGTCGCTTCGCGCTCGGACCACTCCTCATGTTCAGCACATCCCAAGAGGCGACATTGCGCACGCGATAGGTGTCGGGGCCATGGGCGCAGTCATATCCCTGCGCCAGGGCCGAGCCCGCAACGAACAGTCCAGCAACGCCACCAAGGCAAATCTTGCCGATCGATGTCATGAAACGCAGCAAACCAAAAACCTCCGCAATCAAAGTCGTGACGCTTGGTTTGACAGACCATCACTGTGGCTTGCTGGTGCTGGACTGGCGAACCATAGAATACGTCGAACTATAGACGATCTGCCCAAGGACGAAAAGAATGCAGAGGCGAAATTTCTTGGCGTCGTTTCTCAATGAACCGGAAACATCACTTTCCAGTCC
>JAUVMS010000443.1 GCA_030600135.1 Hyphomicrobiales bacterium
CATCGCTGCCCGCTGCAATGTCCGTACTGTTCCAATCCGTTGGACATGGACCGGGCGGCCAACGAGCTCAACACCGAGGAATGGATCGACGTGTTTCGACAGGCCGCCGAGCTGGGCGTGCTGCAGATCCATCTTTCCGGCGGTGAACCGACGGTGCGGCGCGATCTCGAGGAGATCGTTGGCAAGTGCGCCGAATTTGGGCTCTATTCCAACTTGATTACGGCTGGCGTGACGCTGACACGGGAGCGGTTGGAAGGCTTGGCGGCCGTCGGTCTCGATCATGTGCAGCTCTCGATCCAGGACGTCGATGCGGCGAATGCCGATCGGATCTCGTCCTACAAGCGCGGTCTTGAAAAGAAGATTCAGCTGGCCAAGTGGGTTCGCGAGCTCGATATGCCGCTGACCATCAATGCGCCGATCCACCGACAAAACATCGACAATCTCGAAAAGATCATTGATTTCTCGGTCGCGCTTGGGGCGTCGCGGCTCGAAGTGGCGCATGTCCAATATTACGGCTGGGCCTTTGTCAACCGAGCCGCATTGATTCCGACCCACCAACAGGCGTTGTGGAGCGTCGATGTGGTGGAGCGGGCAAAGGAGCGGCTCAAGGGCATCATGACGTTCGATCTCGTGGTGCCAGACTATTATGCCAAGACGCCAAAGCCGTGCATGGGCGGATGGGGGCGTCGTTTTCTCAACGTCACGCCGACGGGCAAGGTGTTGCCATGCCATGCGGCGGAAACGATCCCCGGCCTGCGATTCGATAACGTGCGCGAGCGCCCGCTCCTCGATATTTGGCTCAATTCATCAGCTTTCGAAGCGTTCCGCGGCACGGACTGGATGGCCGAGCCGTGCCGCAGCTGCGAGCTGCGCGAGGTGGACTGGGGTGGGTGTCGGTGCCAAGCGTTCGCATTCACCGGCGATGCGCGCAACACCGATCCGGCGTGTGGCAAATCATCGTTGCACAAAGAACTCGTGGCGCTTGCCAACGAAGAGGCCGCCCGTCCGCCACCGCCGTTCGTCTACCGGCGAATTCGCTCTGACGTCACGGAAAGCAAAACTACGCAACAAAGTCCGGCGGAAACGTAGCGCGGAATTGGAGAACGCTTTCCTACTCGTCAGTAAGCCAGGCCAGTGCCATATCTCGTTCGTCATGGGCAAAGTGCTTGACTTCGGCGCGAACGAAGTGGCCAACCACATTGGGCATAGCGGAGAGAAACTTGCTGTCGCTGACGGCAGCAACTTTTGAAATTTGGCGGTGGTGCTCCTTGACAAATTTTAGGTGCGACAACAGCGCGGAAAAATCTGACCAGCCAGGAAACGACGGGGCATCGATCATCAGGCCATTGAGTTTGCCGTTCTGCTCGATGTAGGGATCGATCTCGCTTGCAAGACCCTCGAAATCGGAGCTCGCGAGCGGCCCGACGGGGGTAATGATCAAAACACCTCTGTCCTTCAATAGCTCGCTTTTGATCATGGCTGGCCTGCCTCCAACTCGTTGTACGTCCGACCGCCCATCGCACCCCGCCAGTCATTTTAGGTTGGGCCGCCCTCGAGGCCAACCGCGATCGAATGACCCGCGGGAAGTCTTGTAACCGCGGGCGCAGGCATCATTGGCTTTGATGACGTGGGCGCAATGGTTACCATCCTTGAACGTCGAGCTGAGCGATTGGGAGGAACCATGGGACCGCTTGAAGGCATAAAAATCATCGAAATGGCAGGGATCGGTCCAGGTCCCTTTTGCGCCATGCTGCTGGCCGACATGGGGGCGGATGTCATCCGCGTCGAGCGGCCGGACAACAGGAGCGCGCTGGGGCTCGGCTATGATGTTCTCAATCGCGGGCGGCGCTCGGTTGGCCTCGATCTCAAGACGGCAGACGGTGTCGCCACGCTCCTTCGATTGGTGGAAAAAGCCGACGGGCTTATCGAGGGGTTCAGGCCCGGTGTCATGGAACGGCTGGGCGTCGGACCGGAGATTTGTGCCGCGCGGAACCCGAGGCTCGTCTTCGGCCGCATGACAGGTTGGGGCCAGGACGGTCCGCTCGCACACGCCGCCGGACACGACATCAACTATATCGCGCTCACCGGCGTGCTGCACGCCATTGGGACCCGCCAATCGGGACCGGTGCCGCCGCTCAATCTGGTGGGCGATTTCGGTGGTGGCGCGCTCTATCTCGCTTTCGGCATGGTCTGCGGGTTGTTGGAGGCGAGATCGTCCGGCAAAGGCCAAGTGGTCGACGTGGCGATGGTCGACGGCGCGTCCCATCTGATGGCGATGATGTACGGGTTGAAGCATCATGGGAAATGGTTGGACGAGCGGCAATCCAACTTCGTTGACGGTGGCGCTCATTTTTACGGAACATTTGAATGCGCCGACGGCAAGTGGATCGCCATTGGCTCCATCGAACCGCAGTTTTACGCGCTGTTGCTGGAGAAGGCAGAGATCGAGGATGCGGCATTCGTGGAGCAAATGGACAAAGAGTCATGGCCGGAGCTTCGATCGCGCATGGCAGAAATCGTTCGACGAAAGAGCCGGGATGAATGGTGCGCCATCATGGAGGGGTCCGATGTTTGCTTTGCGCCCGTTCTCAATATGAGCGAAGCACCCGAACATCCGCACATGAAAGCGCGCGCCACATTCATAGAGCGTGACGGCGTCGTGCAGCCGGCGCCTGCGCCCAGGTTCAGCCGAACCCAGCCAGAAGTTCAGCGACGGCCGCCCCGGCCAGGCGAACATACGGACGAAGTCCTGCGGGATTGGGGGGTTGCAGACTGAGCTTACGCGCAGGCAGAGCGAAGGCGCCAAACCTACCGCCGGGCACGATGCGGGTGTGATCGCCATGCAAGTTGGCGCCTGCGGTGGTTCTGACGTGCAAATCAAAGACCCCCCAGCTTTCGCTAGGGGGCCTCGGTGCGAGCTCTCGAGCCGGCGTTTGATGGGCCGGGGCCGCACGATCCGATCTTAGTAGGAGTAGCCGTACTTGCAGAACTTGTAGCGCTTCCACCAGTAATGGCTACCGGTGTACATGGCCTTCTTCTTCAGCCAGTAGCAGCCACCACCATAATAGTGACCATAGTGACCCCAATGGCCGTGAAAGAAACGCTTGTGAAAGCGACGATGGCGACGACCACCGCGGCGCTTGACTTGGATGATTTCCGCCGTATCGCCAGACTGCGTGACGGCCTGCTGGATCAGCGGGGCACCCGTCATTGCGCTGGCTGAAGTGCCGGTAGCGGCGATGGCTGCGGTGCTGATGGCGATTGCCATGATTGTGCTCTTGATCATCGTGAACTCCATGTCTTTAGCTTTGTTTGACCTGGTGGACGTCCGGTCTGCTTGGGCTTTAGAGCGTCTCAAGTCCGGTCCGTCCTGCGATGACCGTGATTTGGGGAGGGTCCAGAAAAGAACAGTTCATTTGTAGCAATAAACTCCAAGTAATTAATATTTATATATATAAATCAGATTGTTATATCTGTTATTTGAATGTTGCAAACCCGTTCTAAGTTACA
>JAUVMS010000480.1 GCA_030600135.1 Hyphomicrobiales bacterium
AATACGGCGGAAATCTAGTCGTCTTCCGGGAACCGTCGCGCACGATTGCAGCACAAATGCGCATTTGATGAGATTCTCGGTCCTCGCCAACAGATGCCCCGCGGTCTGAATGGCTCGACCTGAGCGACAACAACGAGTGTGTTCTGGCGGGGCTTTGCAGGGTCGGGCCCATTCGGCCCTTCCGCCGGCAGCTGCAAATATGTAAGCAGTCTCTGGCGAACCCTGTGAGAATGGAACTGGGATGATTGACGACAATGAGCCGGGCAGGGCAGCCGCGCGCTTGACAGCGGTTCACGACCGCATCGCGGTCGCGGCCACGCAAGCGGACCGCAATCCGGGCGAGGTCAGCCTCATCGCCGTCAGCAAGACCTTTGCCGGCGATGCAATCCGTCCTGTCCTTGACGCGGGCCACCGCACCTTCGGCGAGAATCGGGTGCAGGAGGCGCAGCGCAAATGGCCGGACCTCAGGCGCGATTGCCCCGACGTCGAACTCCATCTCATCGGTCCTCTGCAATCCAACAAGACGCGCGACGCCGTTGCACTCTTTGACGTCATCCACTCCATCGATCGCCCCAAGATCGCCCGCGCCATCGCCCAGGAATCCTCCCGCAGCGGTCGGCAGCCAAAAGTTTTCGTGCAAGTCAACACCGGCGAGGAACCCCAAAAGGCAGGCGTCATGGCCACCGACGTGGCTGCTCTCGCGACGCTTGTTCGCGATGAGCTTCAGCTCGATCTCGTCGGCCTCATGTGCATTCCGCCATTTGATGAGGAGCCGGTCATCCACTTCGCCTTTCTCGCAAAGCTCGCCAAGGATCTCGGCCTCGAGCGGCTTTCCATGGGCATGAGCGCCGATTTCGAGAGCGCCATTCAGTTTGGCGCGACCGACATTCGAGTGGGCTCTGCCATCTTCGGGCCGCGCTCGGCACCCACGGCCTAGTAATGGGCCAAAGCGACATTGATTGAGTTTTCCAGAGGAAATCCTCGCTCGATCCACACCCTCGCGCACGGATTGCTAGAATCACGTCAATTGATTCGCACGCAGACCGACGCGCAAGAGGGCAAACGCAATGGCAAAAAAACCGAGCGCGAAAGAGAAAACTCCCAATCGCGAGTATGAAGTGAAACTGTGGGTCACCGATCTCAACCCCACCGAGGTCGGCATCTACCAAGCATCGCGCCACCGCGCCAAATCACGCCAGTTCACCAAGGACATGGATATCTTTGCCGAGGTCAAGGAGAACGGCGAGCGCACCCATCTCCTAGCCTATCGCAAGGGCCTGTGGCAGGACAACAATGGGATGGGCAAGCGCTTGGTGATCAAGCTCTTCACCGCCGAGATGAATTGGCGTGCCACGCTCGACCTTCTGCTCGGACGCAGCCTCCAGCTCACCCATGGCGCCGGCGGCTTTCCGGTCACGGCCTTTTCCATAAACATCGCCAATCACGACCAGATCGTTCAGGTCGAACGCTCTGCCTACAAATGGGCTGGAACCCCTGAAAAATTCTCGTTTTTCATACTGAAGGACGACGGCAAGCCTTACTTTTATCGGTTGCGCCGCAACTGGATAAATATTGGCGACGACTACAAACTTTATGATGAGCATGACCGGCTGGTTGGTAAGCTCAACGGCCGTGTCATCAACATTGGCGGCAAGTGGAAGGTTCGGGTCAATGCCAAGCATGCCGATCCGAGACTCGACACCGTCCTTCAGCTGTTCTGCGGGATGCTCAAATTCAACGAGGATTGCCGTCACCACCTCGAGGATCTCGTCAGCAACATGCACGACGGGAAATTAATACCCAAGCTCGAACATCAAGAGACAGAGCTCTATATGAACCCACGCCGGGTCCGCTAAAGCGCGATCATTTGAATGGACGCGCTTTAGACCGCGACTGCGGCCCGGCGCAATGCGCTCAAGTAGCGAGCGGTAGCGCAGACAAAGATCGCGCTCAAGGTGCGAGCGCTTGCCGCGAGCGAAAAAAACGAGACCATGATTCAAATCAGAAAGATCGTGGTCTAGCTGGCATCGGGCGAAACTGCCACTCTATCGTTCAATCTGCGATGGTGATGGCGTTCGGCGGGGGGGTGGCGCCAAGCAGTTTCAGGATATCGGGCAATGACAGCGCGATGCATCCAGCGGTCGGCCCATAGCCCTCACGTGCGAGATGCATGAATATTGCGCTGCCCAATCCTTGCGTGCGGGGAAAATCATTGTAGCCCAGCACGACACACACGTCATAGAGGTGATCGTCTCGCCACAGTCGCTCGTCGAGAACCGGATAGGGTAGCCGGACCAGGCGATTGTAATTGCGGTCACCGTTGACGTCGCACCACGCCATATCTGGTCGCAACGGCCTCACAGGCGCCGCCGAGCACGGTGGCAGCAACCGGTCGGGTCGATAAAACACCTGTCGAAATCGCCAGGTTCCGATGGGGGTCGCACCGTCGCCCTCTCGCTTGAGCGCCCGCCGCCCCCCGCGACCGATCGCACACGGCAAGCGCAGCGAGCCATAGCTCACCATGCCGCTCTGGGCGGCATGGCAAAGCGTTCGCACCAGCGCCGCTCTCGGATCACGTCGATTTGACACCATGTGAGGTCCAACTACACCAACGCCGTTGGCGTCTTTCCATCATGCTGACTATATGACGGGTGACACAATAGTGGTAGAATTTGGCTTAAGCGTTTCACCACGGCGAGGAGCCCCATACCTCTCAGGAGTACTCGATGAGCTCGGCACGTAAGATACTCATTGTCGACGATGATGAGGAACTTCGCGCATCGCTGATCGACCAGCTGGCCTTACATGACGAATTCGAGGCCTTGGCAGTCGGCAATGCTGCGGGCGGGCTCGATACCGCCAAGTCCGAACACCTCGATATGGTGC
>JAUVMS010000331.1 GCA_030600135.1 Hyphomicrobiales bacterium
CTCGAGAAAACTCGTGAAACGTATTCCGGTCGCCTGTCTTGAAGACTAGATAGTATACGAGGTGCTGCGCCGCAACACTAAATTGTGCGTTGCACAAATTATTTGTTGGTGCGCGTCGTTTGGTCGCGATTGGGTTATATCTCAAACGGGAGGTTTAGTCCACCGATCGGGCCAACAATTTCCGGTCCCGGTCGGGCGACCACTCGGACGAGAAATGCTGTCGGGCAATTTCAAGCGGTTTTTCGCAATTGGGCGATCAGGCCCAAATCTCCATTAAGAGCCCTCTGGCGTCGCGCTCGGGCGTCGATGGAAAACGATGAGCCAGACCACGCAGGCGGCGCATTGCGGTCCACGCGCAGGCGCAAGCATCGCTGAGGTCGTCTGGCCCGGCATCCTTGCGCGCTGCTCGAAGAGGACGGACGAGGTCGATGGGGAATCCGGATTTGCGAAGGAGAGAGCGGCGCGCTTCAAGTCCGGGTTCGTGCGGCCGCGACTTGACCTTCTTGGGTAGCAACAGTGCTCGTTCCGAGTTCATCGCCCAAAACGCCACCTCGGGATGACATTCGATGACACGCTCTTGCAAGCTTGGGGTCATTGCGCTGTCGACGTCTCTGATCTTCGGGAAGATATTGAAGCATTGCTTGGAGACTTTGCGTGGGGGGTCGGAGTGCGCGAAGGCAGTATCGCACGCCACCTGATAGTCTGTTGCCGTGATGGCGGCACGTGCCGGTACCGAAAAAACGGCGGATTGGCGCTCACCCAAGATGCGGCGGGCGGCAACGTCGCAGCTCCTGCCGCCGCGTCCGACTCTTGGTGGCAGCCCGATCGGGATATCAATCGCAATGAGGTCTGGTTGCGGTTGGCGCGCAAGAATGGCTTGAAAGTTGGCTTCGATCGCAACCACGGGCGGCAAATCACTCTCGGGTTGCCAGGTCACGACGAGCCAACCACTGGGGCATCCATCGACGCCGGCAACGCGCATGAGTGGGCCTTTCCGGTAAACACCCGTGCCTAGCCATGCCTCATGGGCAGCGGTTCTGGATCGAGCCAGGCGGCGTCTGATGGAAGCAGTCGGAGTTCGTCCGAGTTTTCGCTGGCCTCGAGTGCTCCAGCAACGCCCGCCACCGCTTTGGCGAATGCGCTCGGTGCGGATTGTCCGTTCAGGCTGTGGCCACAAAAGAGCGCTGTCAGGAGGTCGCCGGCGCCATGGGGTGCTCGGGTGAGCCGAGGAACATCGATCTGCCAGGTCTTGCCCCCGTTGCCGGCGGTGCTGCTGGCCGTGTACAGAAGGTTGGCGAGCTGGCCTTCGTCCGGCGCGCGTAGCGAAGTCGCCACGACGATTGGGGTTGCAAGCCTGGCAGCCATCTCGATGGGATCGTCGTCTGGACTATTGGGTGACCCGCTCAACCAGCTCAATTCGAACAGATTGGGGGTTATGGCATCGGCGAGCGGAATGAGCGTGTCGCGGATCGCCGCGGCAGCGGCCTCGTCTATGTACAGTCCCTTGGGTTCATCTCCCAAGATCGGATCGCAGATGTAACTGATTGTTTTGGTCTGGCGAATGCGTGCCACCGTGTCTGCAACTAGCGTGACATGCTGCGGGCTTGGCAGATAACCGGAAACGACGACGTCGATCTCGCCCAGCCAACCGTTGTCATTGAGCGTATCAACCATATTTTGCAGGACTCCTGCACTTAGAGGCTGGGCACAACAATGGGGATGGCCTGGATGATTCGACAGGATGATTGTCGGCAATGGCCAGACCTCATGGCCCAACCGGCTGAGTGCATAAGCGGCAGCGGAGTTGCCGACGTGACCGCGAACAACCTGTGAGGAAATTGCAAGGACTTGTGCCATGAGGTGCCGATTGCTTTGGAAAAGGGTGGTGGCCCGCGCACGGCTGCATTAGGGTCCACCGCTGATCGCGAACAGCAATACATGCAATCTCGGATGACGAAAGGCAACGCCATGAGCAAGGCCCGTCCTCGGCGCAGTGTTCTCTATATGCCAGGCTCGAATGCGCGAGCGCTTGAGAAGGCGAAGACGCTCGCCGTGGATTGCTTGATACTGGATCTCGAGGACGCGGTCGCGCCAGAGGCCAAGAGCGAGGCGCGCGAGAAAGTGGCGCAGGCGGTGCGGGATGGCGGCTATGGCCGGCGTGAAGTCATTGTCCGGATCAATGGCCTCGATACCGAGTGGGGGGCTGACGACCTGGCGGCCGCTGTTCCAGCGGGGCCTGATGGGTTGCTGGTGCCAAAAGTTTCGTCAGCAAGCGATGTACGAAATGCCTGTGCGGCGCTCGACAAAGCTGGTGCGCCCAAGAGCATGCGGCTGTGGGCGATGATGGAAACGCCGCGCGCAGTGCTCGATGCACTGGCCATTGCCGAGGCGTCGGCGGAGCCCTCAAGCAGGCTCGATTGCTTGGTCATGGGCACCAACGACCTGGCCAAGGACACCGGAGCCCTATTGACCGAAGACCGCATGTCGGTGCGAGCCTGGCTTTCAACCTGCGTTGCAGCCGCCGCAGCCCATGGCCTTACGATATTAGACGGCGTCTACAACAATTTTCGCGACACCGACGGATTTGCCGCGGAATGCAAGCAGGGTCGAGTGCTCGGGATGGATGGCAAGACGCTCATTCATCCGAACCAAATCGAAGTTTGCAACACGACATTCTCACCGGACGAAGCAGAGCTTGAGCGCGCAAGAAAAATTTTGGAAGCGTTCGAGCGTCCGGAAAACGCCGGCAAAGGTGTCATTACCGTCGATGGCAGAATGGTCGAGCGGCTGCATGCCGAAAGTGCCGCCAAGATGGTCGTGGTTGCCGATGCCATCGCGGATATAGAAAGCGAATGAGGCTTTATCGATTTCTCACCGGGCCTGACGACGCGAGCTTTTGCCATCGTGTCAGCGAGGCGCTCAATCGAGGGTGGGAACTCTACGGTCCTCCGAGCCTGGTCTTCGACGCAGAGCAGGGCCGAACGATCTGCGGTCAGGCGATCGTGAAGGAGGTCGAAGGTAACTATTCGAGCGACCTCGAACTCTCAGACCATTGAATCGGCACGAGCTGTGGTGGTTTGGCCCATTGGGTCAATCAGCGCGTCGTCCGCCGGCTGAGTGCGAACATGCGCCTGTCAAATGTCATCACGATGGAGCGAGGCCCAGCCCCTCGTGGCGCCTCGTGCGGATAAGCTAGAGGTCATCCAGCACGGAGGCCCATAGATGACGAGATCGCTTCGAGCCCACACGCTCATTTCAAACATCGAACGCGACAAGGGCGAGGAACCTAGGCCAGGGGTACTGGCGTTGACCCGCCGGACATTCGTGAAGGCGTGCGCCGCGGTCCTTGGGGGCGTCGGCTTTGCGCAATTGACTGTTGGCCAGGCTTCGGCGGCAAAGAAATCGAAACAGAAGCAGGTCCGCTATCAAACCAAACCAAAGGGTGGGCGCGCGTGTGCCGACTGCACGTTTTTCCTGGCCGAGGAAAAAGCCTGCAAAATTGTCGAGGGTGAAATCGTTGCCGAAGGTTGGTGTGTGCGCTGGGTGAAGAAAAAGGCTTAGCCTGATCAGCTCTCTTCCTCGGTTTTCGAAATGGGACCTCCGATGATCCCGGTGACATCGGTGTCACCGGGATCATCAACAGTGAGGATTGCGGCGTCTTCATCGTCGTCGTTTGCAACATCGCTGTCGTCGGTCTCGATATCCGCGAGATCGTCGCCATCCTCCGCGATAACGTCGCCGTCACTATCGTCATCGTCCGTCTTGACCGGCTCAACAACGACAGTTTCGGCGGGCTTTTCCTCGGCAACGACAACAACTGGTTCCTCGATCTTTTCCGGCGCCTCAACAACGAATGCGGCGCCGCACATTGGGCAAGCTATCTCTTCGCGGTTCAGATCATAGAAATGGCCGCTACACGATTGACATGTGCGCTTTGTGCCTCGTTCAGCCTTTTGTGTCATGAGATCTATCGACCTTGCATTTCGAGTTGGGCGCTCCCTTGCCATGTGGCTCGGGCACTGTCAAAAGCAAATCGGTCGCATTCCTGAATAACTTTGTACGATGCGATGCTCGGGGTCGAGCCACTCCGCCGACAGCGTTGGTCTGCACTATGACCCACGTCGATGAAAAATCTCGTCAGTCGAGTTTGAATTGTAGCAAATCGCCACACAAAGGCACAGGCAATGCCAATTCCAATGACCACCTACAACTCCTCACCACTTGGTGGGCGAATTCGCGTGCCCGGCGACAAATCGATTTCCCATCGCGCGCTCATAGTTGGAGCGCTCGCAAGTGGTCAAAGTGAGATCGAGGGACTGCTGCAATCTGAAGACGTGCTGGCCACGGCGGCCGCGCTGGAGGCGCTCGGCGTGTCGATCGAGCGTGGAGAGGCAGTTTGGAGGGTGCACGGACGCGGTGTCGGTGGCCTTAGTCAGCCAAGCATTCCAATCGACTTCGGCAATTCGGGAACCGCCGTGCGGCTGATGATGGGGGCAATTGCCGGCCACGACATGAGTGTGTCGCTCATCGGCGACGAGTCGCTGAGCCGGCGGCCGATGGGGCGGGTGTTGACGCCGCTGAAGGAGATGGGGGTTGAGGTGGCCGAGCGTGACAAGTCGACGCTGCCGCTGACACTCAAAGGATCGTCAGAGCTGATTCCGATCGAATATCACACGCCAGTTGCCTCGGCACAGGTCAAGTCGGCGGTTCTGCTGGCCGGTATCCATGCCGCCGGCGAGACCAGTGTCATTGAGCGTCAAGGA
>JAUVMS010000489.1 GCA_030600135.1 Hyphomicrobiales bacterium
GGTCCACTTGTCGGCGCCATCATAGGGATCATTGGCGGCACGATCTTGCTTCGCGCCAAAAAGTTGCGGGTCACATCGGAAACGTATGAGGGCATTGGTCTCATCTCCCTCGCGGGTGCTGCTTATCTCGCCGCTCAGCAGATTGGCGGCAACGGTTTCATCTCGGCATTCATCGCCGGACTGTGTTTTGGCAACGTTGTCCAAGGACAGTGCAAGTTCATCTACGAGTTTACGGAAAGCGAGGGACAACTTCTCAGCTGGGCCGCTTTCTTTTTGCTGGGATTAGTGCTCGTGTCTAAAGCCCTCGAGCATCTCACGCTGGCCATGTTGGCGCTCATACTCGTAAGTCTCTTTATCGTTCGTCCGCTCGCTATTTGGCTCTCATTAACCGGAACAGATGCCTCTCCCGTCACGCGCTTGTTCTTTGGTTGGTTTGGACCGCGGGGCCTGGCGACAGCGTTGTTTGCGCTGCTTATTGTCCACAAAACGAGCGATGTGTTCGCCGATGAAATCCTGGCGCTGGCGGTCAACGCGGTGTGGATCAGCGCGCTTCTTCATGGTCTAAGTGCGGTTCCTGGCGCAAAGTGGTACGCCGCAAAAGTCGAGGCGATGGGCGATTGCCCGGAAGCCATGCCGATCGAAAGCTCCGCCCGACCGCTCACTACTATGGACACCTAAACGCCCGAAGGGGAGAGTGATGAAAACAGTCTCAGTCGCCAAGCTCGACGAGCTTAAGGACCGAAAACCCGCCTATGCCTTGGTCGGCACAGTCGATCTGGTCGTGGTGCGTTTCGACGATGATGTCTCGGTTCTTTATGGCCGTTGCGCCCATCGCGGCGCGCTCATGGCCGACGGCTTTGTGCGTGGCAACAATATTATTTGCGGCGTTCACTATTGGGACTACCGGGTCGATACCGGCGTTTCTGAATACAATAACAGCGAGCAATTGCATAAATTTTCTTCCTGGATTGAAGACGACGAGGTTGTTGTCGACGAGGATGAGATCAGTGCGTGGGCCGCGGATAACCCCCAGCCATTTGATCGTGAGGCCTATCTCGGTCTCTATGCCGATACAAGCCACGGCACCGAGGAAGAGCCGCACAATGCATTGATCCAGCGTTATGGGCGCGAAGGACTTTCCAAAACTGGTCACCACGGCCAATTGGACGCCATGGGTGTGCCACGCACGCAACTGCCGAGCTGGGACGACATCCAGATTTTGACCGCACAGCTGCACCGCGCCCCGCTGCTCGACGAGGATGAAGTGGGCACCGAGGTGGTAATCGGACCCAACGCGCAGAAGCCACTGAAGTTGGAAATTCCTTTGTTCGTCTCAGACATGAGCTTTGGCGCTCTGTCGGCATCGGCCAAAGTGGCGCTGGCGCGCGGCGCTGAGCTTGCCGGCACTGGCATATGCTCAGGTGAAGGCGGTATGTTGCCGGAGGAACAAGCGGAAAACTCGCGCTACTTTTATGAACTGGCCTCGGCCCGTTTCGGCTTTGATTGGGATAAGCTTTTGCGCGTCCAAGCCTTTCACTTCAAGGGGGGGCAAGGGGCCAAAACGGGCACCGGCGGCCACCTGCCCGGCCCCAAGGTGAGGGGTAAAATCGCCGAAGTGCGTGGCCTCAACGAAGGCGAGCCGGCGATTTCACCGCCACGCTTTCCGGATTGGACAGACACCAGCCAGATCCGCGAGTTCGCCAACGACGTGCGCGACCGAACCGGCGGCATCCCCATCGGCTACAAACTGTCAGCCCAGCACATCGAAAAGGACATCGATGCTGCATTGTCGGTTGGCGTCGATTACATCATCTTGGATGGACGTGGCGGGGGAACAGGTGCTGCCCCAATTATCTTCCGTGACAATATTTCAGTTCCCACGATCCCGGCCCTCGCGAGGGCGCGACGCCACCTTGATCGCTCAGGTCGTCAGGATGTTACCTTGGTGATTACAGGTGGCCTGCGCAAACCGGCCGATTTCGTCAAAGCCATGGCGCTAGGGGCCGATGCCATCGCCGTCTCCAACGCCGCAATGCAGGCGATCGGTTGCATCGCCATGCGCGCCTGCCACACGAACAATTGTCCAGTAGGGATTGCGACGCAAAAACCGAATTTGGTGAGCCGCTTGATCGCCGAGAAATCCGCTGAGCAGCTCAACAATTTCTTCGCAGCATCGGTCACGCTTATGCAAGTGATGGCACGGGCCTGCGGCCATGATCACCTCTCGAAGTTCTCGGCCGACAATCTCACGACTTGGAAGAAGGACATGGCCGATCTCTCCGGTGTCGCCTATGGAGGCGTTGCTTGAGCTTGAAAGACCACACAGATCAAAGAACCGCAGAGATGGTCAACAACGTCAAAAATCGCGCAGGTGAGGACAATGAGTGAGAAAACATTGGAATGGATTGAGGTCGGGAAGGTGAGTGATTTGCCTGAGGGCCGAGTCAAATCAATCACCGCCCGCAACGTTTTGATCTGCCTCGCCCATTTCGACGGGCAGTGGTCGGCCATGGACAATCGCTGCCCTCACCAAGGCGGCCCGCTTGGCGAGGGGGCGATCGAGCGCGGCACAGGAGGAAAATGTTGGATACGTTGCCCCTGGCACGGTTGGGATTTCGATCCACTCACAGGCGCTCCTCCGGGCGGACACGAAGATACTCTTTGGCTACGCCCGCGTCTCAACGGGAGACCAAGATTTGACGATCCAACGCGAGGCA
>JAUVMS010000231.1 GCA_030600135.1 Hyphomicrobiales bacterium
CAGTAATGCCTGCAAGGGCCAAAACGCCTGCAAGGGCCAAGGATTTATGCTTCTGACTTCGAAGCAGTACAAAGCCAAAGGCGGAAAGACGACACAAAGCTAACGGCAATCCTTGGACTAAGTCCGCCGGCGCCGTGCCGGCGGACGCTTTTTTGGCACATCAAATCAGGACCAATGAGGCTATGACCGGATCACATGAGCGTCCACCTTATCTCGGTTTCGGCCTCGGCCTGCGAACAAAGCACTATGGCGACGTCCTCGGTGGCGATCCGGGTGTCGATTGGTTTGAAGTCCTATCGGAAAACTACATGGACGCCGGCGGTCAACCGCGCCACATCCTCAATCAAATCGCCGAGCGCTTTCCTGTTGTCATGCACGGCGTCTCGCTCTCCATCGCCTCGACCGCCGAGTTAGACATCGCCTACCTCACCCGCCTCAAGCGCCTCGCCGATGAGGTTGGGCCCAAATGGATATCGGACCATCTCTGCTGGACGGGAGTGCATGGGATCAACCTGCACGACCTTCTCCCATTTCCCTACACACGAGAAGCCCTCGATCACATCGCCGACCGCGTTTGCCGCGTGCAAGATATTCTCGGCCGTCGCATCGCACTTGAAAATGTCTCTACCTACGTGACGTTCAACGAATCCGAGATGACGGAATGGGAATTCATCTCGGAACTGGCCAAGCGCAGCGATTGCTGGCTGCTGTTTGACGTCAACAACGTCTATGTCAGCGCCTTCAATCATGGCTACGACGCCAAGGCATTTATCGACGGCATCCCCGCCGAGCGTGTCATCCAACTCCATGTCGCCGGCCACGACCATACGGGAACCCACATCATCGATACCCACGACCACCAAGTCTGCGACGACGTTTGGGATCTCTATCGCTATACCCGGGAGCGCATCGGCCCGGTCTCGACCATGATCGAGCGCGACGACTGCATCCCACCGTTGCAGGAATTGGTGGCAGAGCTCAACATTGCCCGCAACATTGCAGCCGACACCTTGGCCGCGCGAGCTGGCAAGGCCGCTGCGGAATGACCACGCTCGCCGAATTCCAAGCCAAGCTTCAGCAAGCCATCGTCGACGGCGACAACCAGGTCCTCGATCAAATCGCCTCATCGCCGAGGGAAGAAAAAAGTACGCTGCTCGGCGTCTATCAAAATGCGTATGTCTCACGCCTTTTCGATGCCCTCGCCGAAGACTACGAGAAGTTGGCGGCCCTCCTGGGCGACGAACAGTTTGACGTTGTGGCGCGCCACTACATCACCGCCAATCCCTCGCGTTCGCCAAATCTACGTTGGTTTGGCCAGGCCTTCCCCGAATTCCTCCGCGCAATCTCTCCATATTGCGAGTCTTCGGTTCTCGCCGAGTTGGCGACACTCGAAAGTGCCCTCAACGACGTTTTCGATGCCGAAGACGCGCCACGCCTCGAACTACAGGAACTTGCCGAGATTGCTCCTGAACACTGGCCGGACTTGAGTTTCGAATCCCACCCTGCCGTGCGCCGCTTCGACCATGGCACCAATGCCGTCGAAATCTGGCGAGCGCTTGATGCCGACAGCACGCTGCCCGAACCCGCCGATCTTGATGAACCCATCAACCTGATCGCCTTCCGGCCCGAATTCACGGCGCGCTTTCGCGAAATGTCGCCGGCAGAGGCAACCATATGGGATGCGGCAGCCGCCGGCGCTCGCTTTGCCGATATCTGCGAGCTGCTGGAAGCGTACGACAACACCGACGATGCCGCGCCGGCAGCAGCGGGTTTCTTGAAAGGCTGGATTGAGGCCGGTTTCCTCACCAAGGCGACGCTGCCGGCCAGCCGGCATTCAACTACATCCTGAACACACCGAAGCGCGGCTCGGGGATCGGCGCGTTGAGCGCTGCAGACAGCGCCAGCGCCACCACACGCCGCGTCTCAGCAGGCGCAATTATGCCGTCGTCCCAAAGCCTCGCCGTGGCGAAATAGGGACTTCCCTCACGCTCGTATTGGGCGAGCACCGGGTCCTTGAAAGCCTGCTCCTCGGCCGCCGACCACGCCCCGCCATCGGCTTCGATGTTGTCGCGGCGGACCGTCGCCAGAACACTGGCAGCCTGTTCGCCCCCCATCACCGAAATTCGTGCGTTGGGCCACATGAACAAGAAGCGCGGAGCGTAGGCCCGACCGCACATCGCATAATTGCCCGCGCCGTACGAGCCACCGATGACGACCGTGATCTTGGGCACTTGCGCGCAGGCGACTGCCGTCACCATCTTGGCGCCGTCCTTGGCAATGCCGCCGGCTTCGTAATCCTTACCGACCATGAACCCGGCAATGTTCTGCAAAAACAGCAGCGGAACCTTGCGTTGACAGCACAGCTCGATGAAGTGCGCCGCCTTGAGCGCCGATTCCGCATAGAGAATTCCGTTGTTTGCGACAATCCCCACAGGCAGGCCCTCGATATGGGCAAAGCCGGTGACGACCGTCGTGGCATAGAGCGCCTTGAACTCATCGAAATCAGATCCATCGACAATCCGCGCGATCACCTCGCGCACGTCGTACTGCGTCGAAAGCTTGCTCGGCACGACGCCGCCCAGTTCATCCGGGTCATAGGCCGGCGCCCGCGGCAACTGGGTCAGCAGCTCGGTTTTGTTGGCCGCGCCAGATGTCGCCACAATGGATCGCGCCAACTGCAAGGCATGTTCGTCGTTTTCAGCATAATGATCCGCCACGCCGGATTGGCGCGCATGCACATCAGCCCCGCCCAGCTCTTCGGCCGAGACGGTCTCACCGGTCGCTGCCTTCACCAGCGGCGGCCCACCGAGAAAGATGGTGCCTTGCTGGCGCACGATGATGGTCTCATCCGACATCGCCGGCACGTAGGCACCGCCTGCCGTACATGACCCCATCACGACGGCTATCTGCGGTATGCCGAGCCCCGACATCTGTGCTTGGTTGAAAAAGATTCTGCCAAAATGCTCCTTGTCGGGAAAAACATCTGTGTGATAGGGCAAGTTCGCGCCACCAGAATCGACGAGATAGACGCAAGGTAACCGGTTTTCTCGGGCAATTTCTTGGGCGCGCACGTGTTTCTTCACGGTCATGGGATAATAAGTGCCGCCCTTGATCGTCGCATCATTGCTGATGATCAGACACTCTCGGCCCTTGATCCGACCGACGCCGGTAATCAGGCTCGCGCCATGGACGTCGCCCTCGTACATCTCGAAGGCGGCAAGTTGCGAAAGTTCGAGATACGGCGAGCCTGGATCGAGCAAACGCATGACGCGATCACGCGGCAACAGCTTGCCCCGCTTTAGGTGGCGTTGTCGCGCCCGCTCCGACCCCCCCAGCGAAGCCGCCGCACGGCGGGCCTGCAGTTCATCGACGAGCAAACGCATTGCCGCTGCGTTCTCGAGGTAATTTTCGGACGCGGGTGAAATATGTGACGTAAGCTTGGCCATGGCGCCTCCTCAGGGCACCACACCTAGCCCCTCAGCCCACACATCGGCAAGAGCAACCGGTGGACGAGCAGTCTAGCAGGCTGTTGAAGAACTCGGTGAGGTCGCGATGCGAGCGGAAATTGAGCGCTGGCAAGGAGCGTTGGCGCACGCTTGGGTTGGCTTTTGGGCGGCAACGCCGCAAAAGAGTGGCGGGCCCCACGTCAAGCCGGTGCGACGCCGCCCATCGCTCAATTTCGCCGCATCCCCTTGAGACACCGCGTTTTTTTCGCCCCGGCCGTCGTCGTGTCGCTGGCCCGATGCGCCCGCATCGCGCTGCGCGCCGCTTCTTGTCGGAGGCGAAGAAACGACAGGTGTCGCGATCCACACGAGTTCTTCAACAGCCTGCTAGTGCGCAGCTTTCGTGCTGGCTGTCGTCATCATGCTCCCCTCGCCGTCGACAGGTAGATCCGCGCTGATAGCCAAATCCCCGATGAGATTGAGATTGATCAACAAGCCTTCCGGTTTCGCTTCAATGGAATGCACTTCTGCCCCATCGAAGTGACCGCCGATTACCAAATTGTCGGTGAATTTTCGTCCCGTCCACCGATTGGCATCGCGCAATGCGCGGCTAATACTGTCGCTCAAGTCGACATCCAGCGCCGTGCCGAAGGCCTTTACAAACGGCGCCTCCGGTATGAGAAAACGCCCGTCATCGAATAGGCTTGGCGTCGGCGTCGCCTCGGTGAAGCCGACGTTCGCCAGGCGCATACGCTTCTGGCCCTCGGCCGTCCTGGGCGTGCCCACCAAATAGGCCGTGCCAAACATGCTGCGCCATGCTCCGGGCACATCGGCCTTGAGGTCGATGGACATGGCAAGTCGGCCGCCGGCCGAAAACATCTTGTGGCCGGTAATCTCCACCACCGGTGCCTTTTCAACATTGTCGGCGATCGTAACCTTGCCCTTTGGCAGGGCCTCGCCCAAACGCTCAGCCAGTCGGTCATATTTGATCATCAACGGCATCAGCACACGTGATTCGATCCCCTCCGGCGCATCCTCAGCCAGTTTTGGCAAGGACAGCGGTATCAGCGGCATCGGACGCTCTTTGTGAAACGTCTTGAGACGCGTCGTAACGCCAAAACGAAGTGACATGTCGTTTGCGTCACCTCCGAGACCGGCAAAGAACACTTTGCTTGGTTCGCCTCTAATCCAAATCGCCGGTTCGTCGGAGACGCGGATCGGGTAATAGAGATTTTGCCACGCCTCTTCGAGAAGCTTAACCGTCGGTTCGGTGTCGAGCGCGTTCTCGATTGAGCTGGCAAATCGGCGGAAATAACGCCCCAGCCGACGGGTGACGAACGACTCCAACGATAGTTCACCACTGAGCACGGGAACCCGCGGCTTCGAGCTCCAACGATAGCTCTTCGTGAAGCGAACACGCGGCTTCATATTCTTGTCGAGAGAAAGCTGATAAACCCCGCTCACCGTGATTTTTCCGCTTATCGTGTCGCTCACCCGACTTGCCGCCCCGGCGCCTTTCGCAGTCAGCGTATAGTGCAGTGGAACGACCACGTGGACTTCTCGACCATTGCCCAATAGCCGCGCCACCCCATCCCGATTGATCTCACCCGTCACGCGGGCGCTGCGGCACCGCTTACGGCCGTTTTTCTCGTAACATGCGGCTTTCTTGATACGGGCGGAGAATTTCGCAGCACGGGCTGGAAGTTGAGATTCGATGTGCTCCTGGACCCCAGCGGCATCGACTGGGCTTGCTAGATAAACCTGGGTGCGCACCGCAGGTTGCTTGCCCGCGACCGGATCTTCGCCGGGTCGGCGGGTAAATTCGATGCTCTCTTGGCATCCTTGGCCTAGTAGACCGGCCAAAACCACAGGTAGAATTACGCGGATACGGTTACTCAATACCAATGACCTATCCCCCTCGCGCGCAGTAACATGGAACCTCTTTCCGTAATGCTTGCAGCTTCGCTATACTGTACGAACACCGCATATCTGCCACAGCGCGCCCAAAGCTCAGACTAAAGAGTATTGCAAATTCAAGGCAATACCACAATCATGGCTTGCATATTCAATATGACATATTCTGTCTAACTATTCACTTCTCATCAAGAAGTATGCCAGATAGCCTTGATTAGGTGTCCAACGGAGTGCTGTGGCTCCATCGACCGCGCTATTCATACAACCGGGCAGTCATCGGCCAGCATTTTTGAGGAATAGTGGTGAACGCTTCTTTGGACGATGCTTTATCGAGATGATGTCAGCGAAACTGGCCGGCAGCATTTCTTAGTCAACGTCTTCAACCGCCCCGCCAGCTTCCTTCCAGCCAGCAAAACCGCCCTTGATATGGGCGACCGGTTTCAGGCCCATATTCTGGGCGGTCTGCGTCGCCAGCGCCGATCGCCAGTCGAGGGCGCAATGAAAGATAAAACGCTTGTCCTCGCCGAAGATCGGCTTGAAGTATGGGCTTTCTGGATCAATCCAAAATTCCAGCATACCGCGCGGGCAATGCACACTCCCGGGGATCTTGCCCTCTCGCTTCAG
>JAUVMS010000362.1 GCA_030600135.1 Hyphomicrobiales bacterium
AGCAGATTGGTCCCAAAGATATCGTGCACACGTTTGCCGGTGTGCGACCGCTCTACGATACCCACGGGAAGGATGCCAATTCGGCCAGCAGGGACTATGTGCTCGAGATCACTGGCCAGCCCGGCGAGGCACCGCTTGTCAACGTCTTCGGTGGCAAGATCACGACGTTTCGGCGCTTGGCCGAGGAAGTCTTAGAGCTGCTTCAACCCCATTTTCCTGAAATGGGGGAGGCTTGGACCGCGGCTGCGCCACTTCCTGGCGGTGATTTCGATGTGAACCAATTCGGGCGCACCGTGCAGGATCTCGTCCAGAGATTTCCGTTCCTGCATCGCTCCCACGCGAAACGTCTCGTGCGGGCTTACGGCACGAGGGCAAAGGGGGTATTGGCGGACGCCGAGAGAAGCGCCGACTTAGGAGAGTGTTTTGGCGCCGACCTCTATGCCCGCGAGGTGGCCTATTTGATGGAACGTGAGTGGGCAAGCACGGCCGAGGACGTTCTCTGGCGACGATCAAAGCTCGGTTTGCGGGTCGACAAGTCGGCAATTGAGCGCCTTGAGACCTGGATGCGCCAGAATGAAGTTTCGCACGCGGCGCCAGCGGTTTAGGGAGCATATACCAAAAGATGACGCTCGAGCTGAGGAACGTGAGCAAGATTGTAGGGCAGGAGACGCACATCAACAGCGTTTCGATTGCGCTCGACGACGGTTCGCTCAACGTACTTCTCGGCCCGACCCTTGCCGGAAAAACCAGCCTGATGCGGTTGATGGCGGGGCTTGATGCGCCAACCTCCGGCACCGTCATCGAGAACGGCCACGACGTCACCGGGTTGCCCGTACAAAAACGCAACGTGGCGATGGTCTATCAGCAATTCATCAACTACCCAAACCTCACGGTCTATGAAAATATTGCGAGCCCACTCAAGGTGATGGGGCGCCCGAAGGAGGAAATCAAACAAAAGGTCGGCGAGGCCGTCGAACTGCTAAAGCTTGGCGATATGTTGGACAGAACACCGTTGGAGCTTTCCGGTGGCCAACAGCAGCGCACCGCATTGGCACGCGCGTTGGTCAAGGGATCCGATCTCGTGCTGCTGGACGAGCCGCTGGCCAACCTCGACTATAAGCTGCGCGAGGAACTTCGCGACGAGTTGCCAAAACTGTTTGGGGCATCTGGCGCCATCCTGATCTACGCAACGACAGAGCCGATGGAAGCACTGCTGCTCGGCGGCAATACGGCGACACTCCACGAGGGCTGCATCACGCAGTTCGGCCCCACCGTCGAAGTGTTTCGCAAGCCCAATAGCCTGATCACGGCGCAGACGTTTTCCGATCCACCGATGAACCTGGTGGAAATGGAGAAGAAAAACAACGCTTTTCAACTTCGAGGTGACCTCAGCCTACCCGCCCAGGGTCGCCATGCCGCGCTCGCCGATGCTCGCTACATAGCGGCCTTCAGGCCGAACCATTTGTTGCTGCAGCGGTCCAATGAAAACCAACTTGCAGCCCCGGCCAAAGTTGTGGTGAGCGAGATCACGGGCTCGGAAAGCTTCGTGCATGTAGATGTGTTGGGCAAACGTTGGGTGGCACTTGCCCATGGCATTCACGAATATGATGCCGGCCAGGCGATCGATGTCTATCTCGATGCGGCGCATTTTTTCGTATTTACGCCGCAGGGTGATCTGGCGGTCGCTCCGGATCCAGCTGGGGCGGGGTGAGGGGCACAATGGCACGCATCGACCTCGAGGGCATCGCACATTCCTACCTGGAAAACCCAAGCACCGCTCATGACTACGCACTCAAGGAACTAAATCACACTTGGGACGATGGTGGGGCTTATGCGCTGCTTGGCCCATCGGGTTGTGGCAAGACGACGCTCCTCAACATCATTTCGGGGCTCATCACCCCAACACGGGGGCGGGTTTTGTTCGACGGCGAAGACGTCACCGAATTGGCGACGGAACGGCGCAATATTGCTCAGGTCTTTCAATTCCCCGTCATCTACGACACGATGACGGTTTTTGAAAATCTTGCGTTCCCACTCAAGAACCGGGGCGTTGGCGCCGGGGACATCGATACGCGTGTGCGTGAGATCGCGGCCATGCTTGAGCTTGAAGACGCGCTCGGCCGGCGAGCACGCGGGCTGACGGCAGATGCCAAGCAGAAAATCTCCCTCGGCCGCGGATTGGTGCGCGCCGATGTCAATGCCATCCTCTTTGACGAACCGCTGACCGTCATCGACCCACATTTGAAGTGGCAGCTCAGGTCGCAGCTCAAGCAACTTCATCGCCAATTCGACTTCACGATGGTTTATGTCACGCACGACCAGACCGAGGCGCTAACCTTTGCCGACAAGGTCGTCGTCATGTTCGAGGGCGAGGTGGTGCAAATCGGCACGCCCGAGGAGCTGTTCGAGCGACCGGTGCACACCTTTGTCGGTTACTTCATCGGCTCTCCGGGCATGAACGTGCTGCCCTGCCAGGTGAAGGGCAACCGTGCGATCATCGAAACGCACGAGGTTGTGCTCAATCGTACCTATCCCGACCTTGGTCAAGCGAGGATCGAATTTGGGGCCCGACCGGAGTTTATTGCGTTTTGCGACGATGAATTCGGGCATCCGGTTGTGGTGAACAGGATCGAGGACGTGGGCCGGCAGAAGATTGCGCGGGTTGCACTCGGTGCGGAGGAGTTGAAGATCGTGCTGGCTGAAGATGCAGACATCTCAGATGAGAATGCCCGCATCGTATTCGATCCCGATCGCGTCAACATCTATGCTGATGGCTACTTGGTCGAGGGCGAACCGACTTCTGCGTTGGGGGGCGCATAATGGAAAAGCCAATCAATCAGCGGGCGTGGCTCATGGTGCTGCCGGTGCTGCTGCTGGTTGCGTTTTCGGCCATCATTCCGTTGATGACCGTGGTCAATTATTCGGTGCAGGATATTTTCGGTCCGAACGAGCGCTACTTCGTCGGCACGGAGTGGTTCCAGGAGGTGCTCCATAACCACCGCATCCGAGCGGCGCTTTGGCGGCAATTCCTGTTTTCCGGGCTCGTGTTGCTCATCGAGCTCCCGCTCGGCGTGCTCATCGCGCTCGCCATGCCGAAGAAGGGATGGACGGTCTCGGTATGCCTCGTGATTCTGGCCTTGCCGTTGCTTATTCCGTGGAATGTCATCGGCACCATTTGGATCATTTTCACGCGCCCCGATATCGGGCTCATGGGCCACACACTGCAAGAGTTGGGGCTTAGGTTCGACCACACCGCCTCGCCGCTCGATGCCTGGATCACGTTGATGCTGATGGAGGTTTGGCACTGGACGCCGCTGGTGGCGCTGCTTGCTTATGCCGGGCTCAAAGCCATTCCCGATGCCTATTATCAAGCCGCACGGATCGATGGGGCGTCACGGTTGGCCGTCTTCCGCTATATCCAGTTGCCGAAGATGCGCGGGGTGCTCACCATCGCCATCCTGCTGCGCTTCATGGATAGTTTCCTCATCTATGCCGAGCCGTTCGTGTTGACAGGCGGCGGGCCTGGTAACTCGACCACGTTCCTGTCGATCTATTTGGTCAAGATCGCCGTCGGGCAGTTCGACCTCGGTCCGGCGGCGGCGTTCTCGATCATCTACTTTTTAATAATTTTGCTCTTCAGCTGGATCTTTTATCAGGTGCTGCAGAACGTCGGCAGGGGAGAGCAGGCATGAAGATCTCCTTCGGCAGGTTGGGGCTCGTTTTCTACCTCGTTTTGCTGATGCTGCCGATTTATTGGATGCTCAACATGTCGCTGCGCACCAATGCGGACATTCTCGGCACGTTCTCGCTCTATCCGCAGAACATTACACTTGCGAACTACGCCAAGATTTTTACCGATCCGGCATGGTACTCCGGCTACATCAATTCAATCATCTACGTCTCGATGAACATGATGATTTCGCTGGTTGTGGCGATTCCGGCGGCCTATGCGTTCTCGCGTTACCGTTTCCTCGGTGACAAGCATCTCTTCTTTTGGCTCTTGACCAACCGTATGGCGCCGCCGGCAGTGTTTTTGCTTCCCTTCTTTCAGCTCTATTCAACGGTCGGGCTGATCGATACGCACATTGCGGTGGCGCTCGCACATTGTCTGTTCAACGTGCCGCTCGCGGTTTGGATTCTGGAGGGGTTCATGTCGGGCGTGCCCCGCGAGATCGACGAGACGGCCTACATCGATGGCTATTCGTTTCCTCGATTTTTCCTGACAATCTTTTTGCCGCTCATCAAGACCGGCATCGGGGTGACAGCATTTTTCTGCTTCATGTTTTCGTGGGTCGAACTCTTGCTGGCGCGCACCTTGACAACGACGGTTGCCAAGCCGATTGCCGCTGTCATGACGCGGACGGTGAGTGCGACGGGGCTCGATTGGGGCCTGCTGGCGGCGGCCGGGA
>JAUVMS010000206.1 GCA_030600135.1 Hyphomicrobiales bacterium
CGGTTGCAGCCGGGCGACCGGCTTTCGCTGCGCGCGGTTGCGGGCATGCTCGGCGTGAGCGTCATGCCGGTGCGCGCGGCGGTCTTGCGGCTGGTGGCCGAAAAGGCGCTCTATCAGGCGCCCAACGGCACATTCATGGTGCCCAAGATCGGTCAGCCGGAGTTCGACGAAATCTTCTTCTTGCGCACGGAGCTCGAGGGACTTGCAGCTGAAATGGCTGCATCGAGACGCACGAAGGCGCAGTTGGCCGAGCTCAAATCACTTGCCAAGGATTTGACGCGTTCGGCTAAAGTTGGCGACGCACAGTCTTACCTGCGCATCAATCGAGAGTTCAAATTTGCGGTTGTCCGAACGGCGGCGGCACCAGTGTTGCTGGATTTGGTGCAATCACTTTGGATGCGGATTGGCCCGCTCCTCAGCCACTATGCCGAGGACGTGCGAAGCCAAATCCAAATCGATTATCACGACGACATCGTCGCGGCGATCGCGGCCGGCGACACGGCCGGTGCGCGCGCGGCCATGGTGCGCGATATCAGCGACGGCGGCGCCTATCTTCGCGAGGCTGCCGGTTTTGTGGGCGATGCGGAGGAATGAGTGGGGTGGGGTGGTGGATGCGTTGTTGGTATGAAGGGGTAGGATGAGCCACGCCAGTTCGCTTTAGGTGTGGCCGGACATTCAAAGGACGCCGCAGCTAAGATCAAACAGCGAACCTCAGGAAGGGGCGAGCTTGGGCTAAGCAGGTGGGCAGACACCACGGCAGAAGCTGCATCAGAAGCCGACCAACTATGCTCCGTTAGAGCCTTTCAGCCTCGGGCCACTAAGAGAAATTTATAATCTTCCTGCTTGGCGCGGCCGAACTTCGGCCCTTGATAGTAAGCGGTCCTGAGCAGCTACGAGAACATCGCGAGATTCCGCTGCTCGCTGATCATAAAGGGGTTACGCAAAAGCGGTCATGGGCGAGGCTACCCGCGTGCACCCATTGACCGACGCAAAGATCAGATTCGGACATTGCAGATGGTTGGCTCCAAGGCGCGTACGTTAGTGGTGACAACGGCAGCAGTTGCCCCAGAAGCCGACCACATGTCCGTCGCCAAAGCCTTTCCAAAGCACACCGGCGTGATCATGCAGGCTGACGGTTGTGCGGCCGCCGGCGCAGAACTTCCGGCAACCGCCTCATGCTTTTCAAGCTACGCGCAATGTCATGCTGAATGGCAATCATCGCCGGCGTTAGCAAAAGTACCAGGACAACCCCGAAGCCAAGCCCGTAAGCAAGTGTGATCACGGTCGGCTTCAGGAATTGTGCCTGACGGCTGGTTTCAAGCAGCAGCGGGGCCAGGCCGCCGACAGTTGTCATGGTAGTCAGAAGGACGGCACGCAACCGATCAGAGGTACCATCAATGATAGCGCTGAAGATCGGCGTGTTTTGCGCCCGTTCGTCGATGGTTGTCACCAGTACAATCGAGTCGTTGATGATGATACCGGCCATGCCCATCATTCCAACAATCGAGAACATGCTGATCGGCGTTGCATGCAGCCAGTGACCCCAGACCATGCCGATTAATCCGAATGGTATGACAAGCATCACGACCAGCGGGCGCGACCAGGATGCGAAGACCCAGGCCAGGACAAAGTAGATACCGATGAGCGCCAGCATAAAACCTATCACGGCTTCGGATAAGAATTCGCTTTCCTGCTCGGCGAGCCCACCCATCGACCACGCAATGCCGTGGCGTGCGGTGACATCGGGTAGGATCTGCTCAGACAGTGCGGTCAACACTTCCGCACTTGCCGCAGCATCGTCCGGCAAATCGCCAGTTACAGTTACGCGCCGCTCGCCGTTCTCGCGTCTGATTGCGGAAAAGCCCTGCAACTCCTTGATCCGGGTGATCTCAGACAGAGCGACGAAGCCGCCGGCCGGCAGCGGAACCGTGGCCTGATGCAGGTAGGCTGGCCCGACCTCTGTTTTGGGCAGTCGAACCCGGGCGACAACCTCTTGCGAACCACGCACGAGCTTGACCGCCTCGATGCCATCAAGACGTTGCCGCAGCGCTGCCGCGACCGACGCCGTTGTTAGCCCGAGCGCCTCGCCTTTAGGTGTCAGCGACACGATCATCTCGGGACGGTCATAGGCCAGATCATCTTCGATCCCGCTCACCGTGGGATAGCGCGACAACGCGGCTTTAATGTCTTCCGCGGCCGCCTTCAGCGTGCTTTCGTCGCCACCTGTCAGAGCGATTTTGATGTCGTCACCGCCCGGCCCGGAACGGTCGCCGCGTAGCGCAAGCGTTTCGAGCAACGGATGACGCTTTATCTCTTTGCGCCAGTCGCGGATGAACTTGCGTGCAGAATACGGGCGAAGGTCCGGGTCAATCAGCTCGATATTGTAGCTGCCGAGTAAATCGGGATCCTTGGCATCAGCGCCTCTCAGACCACGGCCCGTCGTGCCGCCAACTTTAGCGACCGCCACGACGACCGGTAGCGTGCCGTACTTGTCCAGGTAGCGGGCACCGACAATTTTCAACGCGCGATCCAGTTCCGTCATGAATTCCTTAGTATCGCTGCGCGTCGCATTGTCGAGCATGGCGACGTTTGCCCGGATGGTCGAGCGCTCCGGCGACGAGAAGAAGCGCCAGCGCACCGTGCCCTCGAAGTAGGCGCTGATTGACAGTGAAAGCAAAAGCAGGCCGGCACCCATGACGGGGTAGCGCAAGCTGATGACCCAGCTCACGATGGCGCGAAAAATATGTTCGCGGAACCAATCGAGGCCGCGGTTTACGTAAGTGCTGGGGAGATCAAGCAGACTGCGTTTGCCAACATGGGCAAGTGCGTGACGCATATGCGCCGGCAGGATCAGGAATGACTCCAGGAGGCTTGCGATTATGACAACACCGACCGTGAACGGCATGTCCGAAATCAACTTCCCAAACCGGCCGCCGATCAGGGCGAGCACGGCGAATGCTATGACGGTCGTGACCGATGCGCTGAAAACAGGCGCAGCCATTCGGCGGGCCGCTTCACTCGCCGCTTCGGCCGGCGGCAAGCCGCGCCGCGCCAAATGGTCGGCGTGTTCACCAACAACAATCGCATCATCAACGACGATGCCGAGGCAGATGATCAACGCGAACAGCGAGACCATATTGAAGGTGAAACCGAACGCGTACATCAGCGCAATGGTTGCCGCCATCGCGACGGGAATACCGGCTGCGACCCAGAACGCGGTGCGCGCCGACAGGAATAGAAACAGGAGCACGACCACGATCGCGAGCCCAGTGACGCCGTTGCGGACAAGCATCTTCAGACGGTCAGAAATCGCTTTCGCACGCGGGTTCACCAACTTCATCTCAACGCCGTTTGGCAGCGTCGGCGCCATTGCTGCAATCGCTGTCTCGACGGCGCCCTGCAACCGGATTGCGTCGCCTTCGGCGTCTCTGTTCACTTGAACGATAACAGCCGGCCTGCCGCCATGATAAAGCGCGATCTGTTGATCGAGTCCCTCTTCGCTCACTGTTGCAACATCACGCAGGAGGATCTTGCTTCCGTCAGGGAGCGAGCGCACGGCTATCTTTGATAGCGCCTCGGCGGTCAGAGGCCTGGCGGATGTGCGCACGCGTGCGCGGGTGCTTTCGATTTGACCGACGGGTTGTGTTCCGGTTTCTGATCTGATCGCCGTGGTAATGTCGGCGAGCGTTAGCTTATGGCGTTCAAGATCGCGGGGGCGAACATCGATTCGCACTTCGGGTGCCGAGACACCATCAATATTGGTCAACGTTACGCCATGCCGGTAGAGCTTTGTCCTGAATTCCTCTGCATAGCGGTTCAGAATATCGATACCAACATCGCCGCTGATCAGCACATCGGTGACGCGGTCGCGCCATCGCGATGGACGGATGACCGGCGCTTCCGCATCTGCGGGCAGGCCGCGAACCTCATCAAACGCGGCTTTGACATCAATAACGCCCTGCGCGCTGTCCCAGCCCGGCTGGAACTCCAGCGACACCGTGGCTGTACCCTGGCGCGCAACGGTCGAAACGGTCTTGACGCCTTCAACCGTGCGCAAGCGCGGCTCGATGCGCGATACGATTGCCGCATCCATTTCCTTGGGCCCGACACCGGACCAGGCGATTGTTACATTGATCTTGTCAATCGCGACATCTGGGAAAAACTGGGCGCGGATGCGCGTGGCGGCAACGATACCGGCAACAACCATGACCAAGAGCAACAGGTTCGCCGCCGTGCGGTGACGCACGAAATAGCCAAGCGCGCAAGTACGACGTGCCATCGGTGATTGAGCGCTCATGATCGGTTCCCCCTGTGCGACAGTCGCCGCTCAAGACGTTCCACAATGCGGCGTGACGGTTTCGCCTTAGCCAGTTCCTCTAGCATCCGCGTTTGCCTGTCTTGCGACATCCCTGAGCTTGCCTTGACGAGTTTGATGAGGGCCGCGCGTTTGGCCTCGTCGATCGCAACGCCGTCTTCATTTTTAGTTGATGGTCGGCTTGGCGCTTGAGCTGTCGCCGGCATGATTGTATTGCGCGGCTTGACCTTAATGCCGGGTGCCAGGAACGGCAGGCGCAGACGAACAAATTGACGACCGAAGGGCACCGCGCCGACGACCAGCTTGTCACCCTGACGCCGAATGATCGAGGCTTCATGCTCCGATAGGCGACCACTCTTGTTGACGAGCAAAATACGGCCGTCATTGGTTGCAGCAGCGGTTGGGATAACCGCGACGCCGGATAGTACAGGCTCGGTAATTTCGACCGTGACGAAGTCGCCAGGGCGAAGAACCGTTGAATGCGCTGCATTTAGCTTCGCGTACACCGTCTGTCCAGCCTGACCGCCGGCGACGGCGGCGGTGCGATCGAGAACACCATCAACTGCGATCGTTTTACCGGAAAGATCGAGCAGAACCTTGACGGGAAGACGGGCCAACTTGTTCGTCGCAGAAGGATCAAGCAACTGTCCGAAATCGCCATTTCGGACCTGAAACGAAACCTCGAGAGCCTTGGGATCAATTAGAACACCAAGTTTTTCGTTGGCGGAAACGCGCCTGCCAACTGTTGCCGAAACATCGGTAAAACGGCCGGAGTACGGAGCACGATAGCTCGTCTCGCTAAGTGTCTGGCGAGCATCCTTCAACGTCAGTTGTGCGCGTTCGACACTCGCCTTGGATTTATCGATTCGACTCTTGGCTGCTAATACGGCCTGCTGTTTGGCGAACGCCGCCTGCCGGCTTGCAGACAAAGCCAGGGTCGCATCATCAACAACGGTAGACGTCGTGAGTTTCTTTACAAACAGTGAAGATTTCCTTGCGAGATCGCTGGCGCGAACGGCTATCTGAGCCTTCGCACTCCTCAGTTCTGCTTCGACATGCGACAGGCTCAATGTTGCTTCAGATAGCTCGAAGTTCGCCTGCGCCAGTGCCGCCTTGGCATCAATCACGCGACGTTCGGACAGTTCAGGGTCAATCCGAAATAAAAGCTCGCCGACTGCCACCATGAGACCGTCGCGGAAATTCGATGAAATCTCGATGATGGGGCCGGCGGCCGGCGCACGGATTTCAAGACTATTCCAGGTTTGGATCTGTCCGTAAGCGGTGATGGTTGGCGAAATGCGGGCCGGTGACAATGTGCCGACGTCAACGGCATAGATCCGCTCGCGCGCAGGCGGGCGCTGTTTCTTCGTTGCTCCTGACACTGCGCTATGCAGGCGCCATCCGGCAGTGCCGATCAACCCCAGAGTGATCAACACTAATGCAATTCCGGTGAATGCGCGCAGTATAAATTTCATAATGCTAGGTCTCCCCCGCCTACGGCCGCAAAAGGTCCTGCAGCGGGATCAAGTGGTTTGCGCCGTGAGGCCGGCGATCAGATATGATGGACGCTTGAGCGTGAATGAGCACGGCACAGCCTGTTCAACTCGCGTTCATCCGACGAATGCTGATGAGTCCTTGTACGTCCCTCTATCAAAGGGAACCTCGCAGTCCGTTGCAGACGCGATACCCATTAAACGTTCGGTGTGAGGATTTCCCGTTGGCGAATTCTGAAAAATATTATTAAAAAATATATAGTTAGATGAATATTCGTTCATCTGATCCAGGAGGATGCCGCGGTTTTGCAGGTCGCGCTGTCCCTCGAGGTTTCACTGCGTCTTTTGTGACGATCGGCGAACCAAGCTACGATACGGTTCGACGGATCCTAGAGTGCGATCGTTTCAGATTGTGGAGTCCTGATCATGTTCAATATGGCGGCGTACTTGCAGCTCATGCAATTGCTCGAAGAGCTCGAGACCGTCGCAGATAAGCTGATGCCCAACGAGCTCGAAATGTTGAGAAGCATCAAGGCCAAA
>JAUVMS010000281.1 GCA_030600135.1 Hyphomicrobiales bacterium
CGAACCGCAACACCCTTCGCCCGAGCGCGAGGCGCGGCCCAAGACCTTTCCAAGAAGGGGCGATTTGGCTTCGTTAGCCGACGGATTGCCACGGACTTGAGAACCTATCTCAGGCAACCAAAACACCCGGCCCTGTGCACCGGCACGTCGACAATGATGGATTATCTATACGGCGGCGCCTCATCGTTTCGTGGCCGCATTGCGCAAATTGCTGCCAATTCGGTCAATGCACATGTCCCAGCTGAAGCTCGCGTTGAGCGACTGCTCGATGAGCTCATGGGCGAGCCCGGCGGGCATCCCGGATTTGGCGGCGCTCCGCTTTCGGTTCTACAACCAGAGCCGAAGCTCCAGGATCGTGACGCACAACTGAGAGCTCTGATTGACCGCATCGCTGAGCTTTCCCTCTCACAAAGTCATGTCGCCCTGGTGAAGAGCCAAACGGAGACGTTTGCAGCGCTACGCCAATTCTCCCGGCTCATTAGAAAAGGGGCCATGGCCGGCTATTCCAAGGCCGTACAGACGGCAACGCACCAAGCATTGGGAATGATCGAAGCGGCACATTATTTGAGGGCCGCCAACCGGCGCTATGCGAATGTGAATAGCGCCTTGTTTGGTAGCATTGAGGCGATCCGCGGGGCGCACGCCAAGCATTGCGTGTGCGGCAATTGACGCCTCGAGCGCGGACGCAAATCCCGAATTTCTTGAGCGGCAGTTGGTGCTTCCTGCGATCGTCAGCCAACGAAGCCTTTCGACCTTTCGCCAATTGACCGGAGCGCAAAAAACCGATTGCATCGGAGGTTGGCGGCCAAATTGCGTCGCGTGCACGGGTTGTGCGCGGGGTAAATTGAAACCAATCCGGCCGTCGTGTGACCTGCAACACCAGGGGGAAACGTGACCCATGGAGCCTAAAGTCGTTTGGCTTTTCGTATTCGTTTTCCTGTATTGGGCCTACTGCATCTTTTGGGGAATCAAGGGTGCGCTGTCGGCCAAAACAGCGAGCGACTACTTTATTGCAGGGCGTGGCATCTCACTCTGGGTGTTTGTGTTGGCCGCTACGGCGACATCATTCTCAGGGTGGACGTTTATGGGCCATCCGGGTCTCCTATACCGCGATGGATTCCAATACGCCTATGCTTCATTCTATGCCATTACCATCCCGTTTACCGGCGTTATGTTCCTCAAACGCCAGTGGATGCTGGGCAAGCGCTTCGGCTTTGTAACGCCAGGCGAGATGCTATCCGAGTATTTTAGAGGTGACGTGATCCGACTACTTGTGGTCATCGTCGCGCTCTGCTTCTCGATACCTTATCTCGGTCTGCAGTTACGGGCCTCGGGCTTCTTGTTCAACGTGCTGACCGACGGCTTGTTCTCGGTCGAAATTGGCATGTGGCTACTGTCTGCTGTCGTGTTCATTTACGTGGCATCGGGCGGCCTCAGAGCCGTGGCCTACGTGGATACGCTACAGTGTGTTCTCCTTGCCAGCGGCATTGTCATCATCGGCATGATCGCGCTCAACGCGGTCGGCGGGTTCGAGCGGCTCAACGAGGGTATTGCGGTTCTGTCGCAGATCGATCAGAAGCGCACACCTGATGGCTACAGCCACTACATCGCGATCCCGGGCGTAATCCAATTCGTCAAGAACGGGCCATCGGCGGTTGGGGGTGCTTGGACGGGCATGATGATACTCACCTACATGTTCGCTCTTATGGGCATTCACTCCGCCCCAGCGTTCACGATGTGGGCGTTCTCGAACCGCGATCCGTCCCCATTTGCTCCCCAGCAGGTGTGGGCGTCTTCGTTTGGCATCGGCCTCATCTTGTTCGTCTTCACGGCCTTCCAAGGTCTTGGCTCGCACTTGCTGGGTGCCGATCCCGCGATGAATGCAGCCCCGCAAGCAGCCGACATCCTCAACAAGGTGATGCCGGAATTGGGCCCGGGTAAACAGGGCTCGGTGGTTCCGCATCTGATCAACTTGATGTCGACAACGGCACCTTGGCTGGTTGGCCTACTATCGGTCTGTGCCTTGGCGGCCATGCAGTCGACGGGTGCAGCCTATATGTCGACCGCCGGCGGAATGCTGACACGTGACATCCTCAAGCACTTCATCATGCCTGATGCCTCCCACGGGACCCAGAAGTTCTGGGGTCGGGTCGGCGTTGGCGTGATTGTGCTCGGTGCTCTCGTGGTGGCGACATTCACCCGCGATGCTCTCGTGCTGCTTGGCGGACTGGCCGTGGCCTTTGGCTTCCAGATGTGGCCGTCGCTGATTGCTGTCTGCTACGTGCCTTGGTTTACACGTACGGGCATCACGGTTGGCTTGTTCTTCGGCATCATCGGTGTGGTCTTCACCGAGAAGTTCGGTGGGCAAATCGCCGGCGCATTCGGCTACGAACTGCCTTGGGGTCGTTGGCCGCTGACGATGCACTCCGCCTTCTGGGGCATGTTGGTCAACATGGGTGCTGCGATCATCCTATCGGCCATCACCCAGAACCGGGACGCTTATGAGCACAAAATGAAGTTCCACAACTTCCTGCGTGAGCATGCGGCAATCTCGCCGGAGAAGCGTTCGCTTATTCCGGCAGGTTGGATCATCGCGCTGGTGTGGTTCTTCTTTGCCATTGGTCCGGGTGCAGTGATCGGCAACACGATCTTTGGTGACCCGAACGATGCGTCGACCTGGATGTTTGGCATGCCCTCGATTTGGGCATGGCAAATCCTCTGGTGGGCACTGGGTGTCTTCATGATGTGGTTCTTGGCCTACAAATTGGAGATGTCGACCGTACCCTCAATTAAGGTTGAGGCGCTGGTTGAAGATATCGGCGATCTCGGTGAAGGACGCGGACGCATCGAGGCGAAAGAAGGATCCTGACGCTTCGAGCTTTCCGATAACGCAGAGGGCCATCCGCTCGGGTGGCCCTCTTTCTATGCCGCGCCACTTGCACTAGAATTCGCGTGCTGGTCGACGGCAGCAGGTAGAGCCGCTACATGAGCAAGGGACTATTTTGGTATCTCGGCTGGTCGGCCATACTCGCCGTTGCCCTGTTCTTTCCCGTCTCAAAGCTCATCTGGGTGTTCAGCCTAAGGCGAATGTCTCATAAGCTTGCCCGCCAGCTGGATGAGGCCGAGGTTGCACAGCAAAAGCAGCGCGCGCAGTTCATTGCGGGATTTCTCGTCGCGATCTTCGCCTTGCTGTTCAGCTACAACATAGTGGGCATACCGGAAATTTGATGAGCAACAATGCCTCCGCCGACGATCGCACATATACGCTCCTGAAATGGATCGCCATCGCCAGTGCGGTCATGCTCGTGGCCTACCTGGGCTATGATCATTTCAGGACGATGGGGCCTGGCGACATCAAGTACGTCGACGGCTCAAACCTGTTCGAGGATCGCCACTACGATCGCGCCGCACGCTATTTCAAAGAGGCGTTGGCGGAAAAGCCCGACCATGTCTTCGCCCTGCGTGGCCTGGCCAACGCCAACGTTCAGCTCAAGCGCCTGCCAGAGGCGTTGTCGGCAATCAACGCGGCGATTGACATCGAGCCCGATGACGCATGCAACTTCGCGACCCGCGGCATCATCCATGACCACATGGGCAAACATGAAAATGCCATGACGGATTACGAGCGCGCCATTGCCGGCTGCCCGGAAGCGACCGAGGGGATGCACTGGCTCGATCGCCTGCTCTACAACGTTCACGAGCGCCCGCCCACGGTCGTTCAGCGACTTGCATACCTGAAGGCGCAAATGAAACTGCCCGAGAGCCAGCGCGTGCTCCGGATGCCCGATATCGACGATCAACAGCTCCCCTACGAGCGGTGACCGGCCTCATCCAGCAATCACCAAATCTTCAAGATGTCGCTGAACAAAAAGCGCATGCAGAACATTAACGCGATTGAGCCAAACAGAAGATGCACCCATGGTCGCTCCCCGTTGGCGTCCTTGTAGGTCAAGCCATGGGCCGCGATCGCGCCCGTGGCGATAACCGCAATCCAATCAATAACATTGCCGCCCATAAGCGCTACACCTCTTCATGCTTGCAGTTGGACGAACGACGCTTCGGCACGATGATCGCAGGCGTCGACGACATTGACTGCAAGCCAATCGCGCGATCGAAAACTCGGAATTCCCTCAATAACAAGGTGGGAACATGCAGTTGAGCTTCATGGCCTGAGCCGCCAGCTCGGCAAGTAATACGAGCGTGACGATACTTGCAACCGCCAAGATCATGAACTCGACCCCGCGACTTTGTTGCTCGCGCGTGGCGACCGGGCTCGTGATGCCAAACTCGGTCGGGTTGAGTGTGCCATCCTTGTCGAGCTTTAAGACGCGCTTGCAGAAATGGCGAACCCACATTGGGACAGCGTCCTTGAACATGTAAGGTACAAAATAGGATTCAATCGTCGCCTCGTCCGTGTCCTCGCCAAACCATTGCTTGTAGGCGATTTCAAAGACGCGAAACTCCGGGATGCTAAGCACCGCGGCTGTGCGCAAGACCTGCCACACATCCAGTGGAATCTTCTTTTCATCAAAGAACCGGCGTTCACCGGCATGCTTTAGAATAGACATCCCACGCCTTGTCAGCTTTGCATGCCCCACACACTTGGACCATCTTAGCCAACCGTCGAGCGACGTAAAGTGCGGTGCAAACTCGATTGATCACGCTTGAGAGAGCAACCCAGAGCTGGTCTCAGTCAAGTGCCCTTGCATGGTGGAAAAAACGCTCCACGTAGGGTCTCGGCGATTGACTTTTTACATGTGGTGGACATCTGGGAAACCAATGTGGCACGTCCGCGCAGCGCCTTTCAGTAACGCAACAAGTAGGAGGCCGAGGCATAAATACTCGATTCATCGACGTCGCCAGAAAGTCCCGCCGAAGCGGTGAGTTCGCCGAACCAAAACCAGGTTCTCACATGACCGCCGACGCGGGCCTCGAAATAGCGATCGTTTCCGAGCGCGCCAACCTCGGCGCCCAATGCCAGCCAATCGACAAATCGCCAACCTGCCTGGGCTCTCACCCAATACTGCGAGTAGGGCGTGGCGTAGGTCCCATCGAGTGAAAACCAACCATGCTCACCAATGTTGAGCCAGTTTTCGAGAGCGAATTTGACACCGATGGCATCGCCCAGCGTCTCGTTTTCGACGTCGTGCGGGATCACCTGTTGAAAGCTCCAGGTCAACCCGGCAAATGCCTTTGAAATCAGTGGGCCATAACGCATCTGATAGCCGACCAGCAACTCGGAAATCGTAACCAGGCCAGCGAAGGTGACGGGCGCCTCGTTGAAGCCGTCGGAGCGCAAGGATTCGTAGAGATAAAGCCCCTGACCGGATGTGCTGCGCAGCCGGACACCATCCTCGGTGATCAACCCGAATGGCGCAAAGGTCACGGTGGCGCAAGTTATACCACCCTGCAA